>MKRK01000229.1:4561-6006 GCA_001896915.1 Clostridiales bacterium 43-6 | reverse complement strand
CACCGTAATAGTCACCTATTGCAACTGCGTCAACACGAGTATCAGAAAGAAGCTCCTCATAGCTTTTATAATTAAAATCGATATTTAATTCTTGCTTCACTTTTTCTCTCGTTTCATCATTTTCTTCCCAAGCGCCAACAATATTAACTCCCTTTGTTTTCAGCGCAAGCTGATACAATGAAACGATGTGTGAATGCCGAAATCCTGAAAATGCGATATTCATTATCTTAACCTCCTATTTATAGAATGTTTTATCGATATCAAATCATTTTTTCGAAACACGTTTTTTCGTAATTTCAACTTATTTTTGTGTAAAATGTTAACTCCCTCCCCCTGCTCGAAACAACTGTCCCTGTCTCATCATTGAGTATAACATACTTTCCTACATCTGTAAAGGTTTAATTTTATGTTTTTTACATCTCATAGGATTATTCACCATAGTTTCTTCACTTGTTCTTGGGGATACCGTTCCACAGGCATAGAAGTAAAATGAATTTTCTTGTCAACCTGATTTCCGTTCTCGTTGCCTATTCATTTTTACCTAAAAAGCCTTATCGGGGGATTTTCCATGACATTCTTCACCTTGACTAATTCGTCGAACTCAGATTAATCTATGTACTGCATAGATAGGATCAGTATATCAATAAGCCTTTTTTAATAATGGAAATAACAATTTAATGATAAGACTTTAGAAAAACTGCTGCCCCGGAGCTTACATTACTTACCAAAATATTACTGCCGTTTACAGGATAAAGCGTTGAATTTCTCATATCGGCTAGCGGTACACTACTATTAAGATTTATGTTTTGCACTGATGTACTTTCATTGATCAGCACGATAAAATATGTTCCGTCACTTTTTTGTATCCGATAAGCATAGGTTTCAGCTGTATCAGTTGTCACAGGGCTAACAGTTAATTTTTCGGCTGTCTTGTCTTTGGGATAAAGTAAAACCAGAAAATCCTGATCAGGAATACCGTCAACTGTGAAATGTGCCTGCGTCTGATATGGATTACTGATTGAAATTTTACCGTTTGGCTGTTTCACAATTGAAGCACTTACAGGCAGCATAAACTCAATTTGCAAATCCTTATTGTTATAGCAGTGTGAAACCGCACTGCTTCCCATAATATCGGTTGAGCTGCTTAAAGTATGCAGGTTAAAACGGCTGTTATAATTTCCTCTTATGTTATCCCATATGATATATACATCAAAGCCATCCTTAATATATGCGGCGTGACGTTTGTAAACGCTTGCCATCGTATCTGGAATTTGTGTTCTTACATAATCAACCTTTGCAGTTGAATAGAACTCCTGTATGGTACTGCTTACAGGTCCGTCCTTTAAATTCCCTTGTGCGTCCTTAAACTGTAACGTATTATGTGCGGCAGAGCTTCTGTACCAGTCCAAATCACTGCCCGAATAACTACCCACCCCCGAATCAAG
>MKRK01000229.1:2585-4386 GCA_001896915.1 Clostridiales bacterium 43-6 | reverse complement strand
AAGCTTGGCAATGCAGGATCGGCATACAAAAGCGCCATAATCGGGTGTCCTGTTCCGGTTTCTTTGATGGGCGAGCCGGCGCGGATCCATGTAAACTGTAGATTTTTGCTGAATACAGGATCTGTTTCGGAATATTCCGAGGCAACATATCCCAGATACCGGAAAGTCTCTTCAGTATATCCGCTGTCCCCTATTGCCGGTACATTGATTAAATTGTTTTTTGTAACCGAATCTGGAGGCGTCTGAACCTTCATAATAAAGTCAAACATTGCCTTAAATTTCGTATATACAAATAAATTTGTACCGTCATACCTTTTCAGTATTTTCGCAAAAGGGATAAAATTGTTTAAAACAGCTCCATGATATCTTACTGTTTCGGGCAAAGCACCTTCATCAGTTATGACATGATCAAGATGATAATAAATCGTCTGCTTTGCGTGCTGTAAATATTGTGCCGATTTGGCGTATTCAGGAAATACCATTGCAAAAACCCCGACTCCGGCCGCTCTGTCGGAATTCCAGTTACTGTCCTGATTAAAGCCCGCTCTTGTGTAATCATAATAGCTTGTATCCATCATGATATCGGATATCCGGTACATTTTATTTAAGAACATATCAAGCTCAGACTGGCTGAATACATTGGAATTTTTTATCATATCATAGGTTATTGAAGCAGCTACCATTCCTCTTCCGATAATAACTGCTCCGTATGAATCATCGCGTATATAAAAGCTTTTTCCGCTGTTATGAAATTTAAGCCTGTAATTCATACCTTTTATCATATTGTCAACAGAATATAAAAGTAGTTTTTTTGCCTTTTCAGCATTGTTTACACTATTTTCCTTCATATAAACAACAGCGTTATTCTGCATTTCTTCACAAACATTATCCCATTTATTTAAAGTAAGTACATTAAACAGGCTTGAATTGATACTGTTGATCAAGCCTCCCGTACTGTTTTTATAATTTAATCCTATACTAAATCCGTCATTATTCACATCATCCTGTCTTACACTCACCTTAACGGTATACGACGTCTGAGGCTCAACAGCAATATTTTGTGACCATGCTCCTATATCACTGTCCGAATAGTTTGTTATTTTTACAGCTTTACTGCCCTGCGACACATAATTTGCCACAACTTCAAATAAAGGATTACCGGATATTATCTTTTTCTGCCAATAATCAGGAGTTCCTGTTTCAAAGCTTGAATTATTGATTGATATAGCCTGCGCATTTGAAGTTTTAACGACAGAAACCTGATCAATAATAATACTTCCTTTTTGCGAAAGCTTTAAATCTAGGTCCGCCCGCACTGTACCGGCTGGGGCAGTAAAATCAAAGGTATAGTCCTTAAAACTGTTTATGCTGTCAAGCTTGTCTAAATCTGAAATGCTGCGTGATTCGGCTATGCCTTTTTCCCTGTTGTATTCGGTTAAAAAAATCCCCTGACTTAGCTTTTCTCTTAACCCTTCAAGCTCGCTTGCATCATATAAGGCATAAGGATTTGAAACTGTTATGATTTTATTGATCAGAATCACAGGTTTATATTCGTCGTCTATATTTGCGGTTCTTGAATAAAATGTCGGACAGCCTGTATAATTTGAAGGTGATTTTACATATGCCCTAAGTGAAAGCACTCTATCGCCCGAAAGTTCATTTTTCACCTGTTGGGTGATATCAATTTCATGCTTTGTATTTGCTGTTGCATATACTGTATCTGTCCATGTCCCTATTTCGATGCCGTCACCCGGTCTGTTTCCCATGGTTACGTTTGTTTCAAGCCATGAATCATCCGAAA
>MKRK01000229.1:1488-2482 GCA_001896915.1 Clostridiales bacterium 43-6 | reverse complement strand
TTGTCCAGAGCGCCCCCCAGTTTCATTTCGATGATAGAATCATTCACACCGTTTACGTTATTGCTATAAATGCCACCCCTAAGCGTCGCGTCAGCCTCGCACGGCACTGTATAGGCGACTTTTGTCAAATCATGTAATCCGGCATTCACATAAGGCTTTTGATTTGCTATGCTATCCCATACAAAGCTTTTAATTTCGTATTTACTATAATCTGAATCAGGTAAAACAAGGTTTGCTGTATAGGTTTCGGTTTGATTCGGCGCTATCGTTTTTTGATCGGCGACCGAATGCTGCATGAAAATAAGTGAATTGCCATTTTGTTTTTGATAAAGTGCAAATATGATGCATGGGGCTATATCTGTTGCGGTTGTGTTTTTAAAGCTTGTTGAAACACTGACTACGGTTCCGTTATCAGATGAAACAATTGTAACCATGCCAAAAACGAATAGTACCGTAAAAAGTAAGCATATCAATCTTTTATTCAAGGATATCACTCCGTTTCTAAAATCAATACCCAGTCATTGCCTCTGCCTGATGATGGCGGTATAAAAAGTTGTATACCTGTATTGGTATAGCTGCCGATGAAGGTTTTTTCGCCGTTTCTCGGATTGTACCAGCCTGCACTTAAGGATGCTCCTTCTAAAATTCCCATTTTAATATCAAACTTAATACCGCACGGACAGTATATCAATGCCCGTTTTTCGGTTCTCGTTGCCTGCATATGATTCGCGCCCGGCAAATTTTGCGCAATTAAGCTTTGATCGGGAATACGTTTCAGAAAATCATCTGTTTCCATAAGCCTTCTTAAATATTGCATTTGAACGGCACCAGGTGTATTCAATCCGTCCTGCCATGTCTTAACCCAGTAATCATCTGGCTCTCTACACATTTTCCAGATACTGTGATGACCGTAAGTATGACCGAATGCACCTGCAAATACAGCCCAGTACGCCCCCTGCCTTACATCAAATGCATCAAAATATCCGTTTACAGC
>MKRK01000229.1:0-1461 GCA_001896915.1 Clostridiales bacterium 43-6 | reverse complement strand
ATCAATAACCGGCTTTGTCGGAAGTCTTTTATAGTCCGACTCTATTTGCTCGTAATTTGCACAGTGTAAGGTATCATGCCCCGACTGATACATATTAAAATCAAGCCATTCTTCATTGTGAACAGTATAGGATGAGGAGGTACGCCCGATCGGATGAAGCGTGATTAAATGATTCCTGTGATCCCCTTCCCTAATCCCCTTCGCCATATTGCAAATCACTTCAAAATGCTTACGGGTTTCCAGGGTTCTGTCACCGCCGAGAACCCAGATGATATTCGCTTTATCCTGATATCGCTCAGCGATCCATTTTCCGTAATCATAAGCATTGTCTTTATCAAAAATTTCGGGGCCCTTGCCCCATTTTATATTAAACTTATCGCCCCATGTAGGAAGCAATGCCACATAAATACCGTATTCATAAGCTTTATCAATGATATAGTCAACATGACTCCAATAGGAATATTCTCCGCTTATATCCGGTTTTGTCGGGTCATAATTTCCGTTTTCATCCTTAAACAGCGGATATCTGCCGTAAAAATTAGCTACTTTTAAGCCGTCAAGCTCTGAAAGTGCCACTGCCTGTATCACATTAAATTTCTGCTGTGCCCTTGTTTTTAAATATAAATCAGCTTCCTCACGGCTTAAAATCTGAAATATAGACCAAGCTGTATCACCAAGCCAGAAAAACGGCTTTCCGTCCCCAGTGATTAAAAATCGTTTATTATCGCTTACTTTTAAAAATTGCATGATTACCTCCGAATATTATTGAAATAAAAGACGATATGTCAGAACCTGTTGCAGGGCAAAGGGTTTACCCTTGCCCTGCGTTTATCTCATAAGTGAATGCATTGTTAACCAGTCGGGTTTAGTTTATGCCTGACTCGTCAAATATAACAGGCACAAAGTACGGCTTCATTGTCTCGGTACCATCCCACAAATATACTTTAATCAGCGGCTGTACTCCGCTTGCCGGCTCACTGATATGAAAGGTATTAGAAAAACTTGCCTGTGAAAGTGCCGGAATCGTTCCCAATTTCGCTTTAACATCTTTCAGCGTATAAGAGTTATCAGTATTTTTTTCATAATAAACAAATATTGCACTTGCTGCCTTTGATTCTGTTTTATAGGAACTTCCAATGGTCACTTTAGGCGTGACAAGCCCTGTCTGAATCTGTGTAATTGAATTTGAATCATATTTAGGGGCATTGTTATAGGTTAAGGTTGCAGGATTCCAGCTGTCATCCGAAACCTTATAAAAACCGACACTTAAATCAGAAGCTAAACTTGCGCTTTTCACAAACACCTTAAGCGCTACATCTGTAATATTGGTTAAAGATTTCAACGGAGTTATATCAAATCTAAGCATAGCAAACCGCGAATTAGGATCGGTTTCAGGGTCGCCTTTCTTAATTTCAAATGAATTAGGAAATACAGAATCAGCGTTTCCGCCGCCATTTATCT
>MKRK01000228.1:4634-5733 GCA_001896915.1 Clostridiales bacterium 43-6 | reverse complement strand
AACGATTTGTTTTTTAACTCTCCTCGACAGGTGACTAAATTATGATTAGCACAAGGATGTGTTTGATTGACATAAGGCGCAAATGAGAGATAAAATTGTCCATTGGGTAGTTCTAGTTCCACTTGCTGTTGAGAATCACCTAGAAGCAATTTGGATCCTGTTATTGCAGCACTAAAATTTGTGGGTTCATTCAAATCATTCTCTAAATAGGCTACTATTTCTTTTACCGTCATACCCTCTAAATCATATTTTGCCAAGAAATCGTTTCGATTTGGTGAATTTGCTGCTACAAAAGCAATAAGTCCAATAAATGCTATAAATATGGAAAAACTGATTAGTAATTTCTTTTTCATCATAGACCTCATCTCAAGTATTTCACTAAAATTTCAGTGATTTCATCAATTTTTTCTTTACCTTTTTGTTCGAAAATAGCTTCTGTAACGCATGTACTAATATGATCGTTTAATATTAATGCATTAGCATTTTGAAGCATAGCAATGACTGATAGTATCTGTTTTGAGATATCTACACAGTATCTTCCTTCTTCATACATTTTTAGTATGCCTTCCACTTGACCTCGCCCGGTTTTTAATAACTGTTTAATTTTTTCCTCATTCAAATGTCTTGTGTTGTGTTGATGCGATTGATTCATAGTTTCCTCCTTTAACCCCACCACGGGAGGGGTATACAAGTACATTATATCATGTTAATATAAAAATGCAATAATATTTTTACATTCATTTTATATTCATAATTGTTTGGTATTATATAGTCGAGGTGAATAAGATGAATAAAAAACAAGGTATCTTTTTAGGAATTTTTATTGCATTATTGGTTATAGTTGCTATCGCATTCTGGTATTTTTCACCACAGTGGGCAGACAATAGTGATTATCCATATTATGGTCATATGGTGGGAGGTTGGGGTATGCCATTTGGTATGTTAGCTATGGGTATATTTTGGATTGGTGTGATTTACTTCGCATTAAATGGTTTTAGTTATCGCAGTGAATGCAGACACGATCAAGCAATTGAGGTATTAAAATCACGACTTGCAAAAGGTGAGATTACAATTGATGAATATGAAAAACTAATAGAAA
>MKRK01000228.1:3728-4411 GCA_001896915.1 Clostridiales bacterium 43-6 | reverse complement strand
ATATGGTAAAAGAAGAATACTTAAAAATACTAGAACAACTAGAAATATCAAATTCACTAAAGCAGTATATTTTGGCATTTGATTATTCATTCACTGAATTAGAATTAGTCAAACTCGTATATGATTATTCATCGGATTTTGATACGAGAGTCAATTTATTAAATCATTTATATGTAATTGTTACTGATTTAGACGTAAAACCGAAAATTTTAGTTGGAATCCAGTATTTATTACAATCAAAGGAAATGTTTTTACAATTAGAAGAGGATTGCATATATGATCTTCACATTCACGACATTACAAGACCATACGATAATGATCATTTATTTGGAAAATCTTATCAGAGTGTGATTTCTAAATTAGATTATTATTACAAACACTACTCACATATCGATGTTAAAGAAACATCCAATACAAGATACACAATTACAAAAAGGAACATCCGTGAGTTTGCATCTAGTGATGAATTTGAGGACGATGCTATTGGTGATTGTCTGCTAAAGCCGGGAAAAATAGTATATACATATGATTATTGGCCACTGAGAAACTATGAAGTAAACAGTGATGGTACTGAAGATGATCAAGTTTGGTCTGCAATAATGTCAATTGAAATAAATTATCCAGACTTTATTAGGGAATATTCATTAATTAGTTATAGTAATTATTCTCATAACAAAACATTT
>MKRK01000228.1:454-3622 GCA_001896915.1 Clostridiales bacterium 43-6 | reverse complement strand
AAATATTCATAACTTCCATCAACACATAGAAATAGCCGAGATTGAAGTTGAAAATGTAAATGAAGTAGATGAATTCACCAAAGAATGTCACGCACTACTAAAATTTGTATTGACAAAATAGTAGTTTCTTTAACTAACAGTATCATTTGTGAGAAAAAGAGCAGGTGCTAGAATGTATAGAGATTTATTCAATAAAAATAAAATTAAAATTTAAACAATAATTGGATATTTGTTATCTATTTTTTTGATAGGCACTACGACTTTTACAATCTTTTATTGGGATAAAAGTGAAGATATTGGTGTTATGGGTTTAATATTGACACTTACATTGGTAGTGATTTGGTTTTATTTTGTAGGTTGGATAGGGAATAGTAGGAGATTTCATAGACTACAAAAATTCGTAAATGAGCATGACTCGAGTGACCTGATGGTTGTTTTGTATAATGAAAGACTCAATGAACTAAATGATACAAAAATCTTGCGTGAAATAGGCTTCAAACTGTATGGTATACATGCAAATACTAATAACAAAGATAGTGCGGATTATATAGTTTATTTTATTCTCAATAAAAAAGAGATTTTTGTTGTTAAAGTTGACAACGGAAGTATTGGTTGCTGTATTGCTAATAAGAATACGGAAGATCAAGATCTTGTGGATGAGTGGATTAATCTAGAATATGGTGAATATGCAGGAAAAACATATAAAGAAATATTCTCAAAAATATACGAATTTTATTTGGAACATAAATCGATCAATTAGATTACAATACCCATCATATTCTACATATGAAATAACCAATTATTTTATACAAGAAATTACTGGACTGTATTCGGTAACAACAAATAAACAGCATTAAATACTTAATTGAAAGATAAATCATTCGCTAACTATTTATTGTTAGCGTATATTGAGTTATAATGAAGTATACACTTTTTAGAGAAGGTAGGTTTCTTTTTATGAAGAAGGTTCCAGAAATCGATCGAATTATTGCAAGTATTGTTGATTATCAAAGATTAGCTAAACAGTTAGATAAGAAAATTAAAAAGGTCATTAAACAGTTGACCGATGAATTGTATGCATTTGATTCAAACGCATCCAAGGTGAAGTCCGAAGCAGAGTATCTCAATTTGGTAAAAGACCTCGTCATCTCCATTAATAAGATAAATGAAAAAGCCAATTATGGATTAATCGAAACCATGGAGAGAGAAGACATATATACTTATATTGAATCAGTCTCTACAAGATTGGGTTTTTCATTTGATTACGATATTACTGAAGAATATAGAGAGTGGTAAAATCTCCGTTTAAAGGAAGGTGTATTAGAATTGTTTAATATTTTCAAAAAGAAGAACAATGAAGCAACAATCGCTAAAACAAAAGAAGCACATAGAACATATTTTCGGGAAAAATTGGAATTGAACAAAGACAAAAACGCGACGTTTGAGGCGATGTACATTTTGTTCAATGAATTGGACATTGAAATGGTTGAATTGCTGCATAGGTATCATCTCTATATTGATTTTGATTATGTGGAGAAAGATCAGTATTATGAAGTGATGATTCAAACAATCAATGGTGGGAAAAAAGGGATGTACACGACTGTTGGTACGCAAGACGGTGAAAATATCATGATGCTTGATAGTATTAACGATACGATATCGACCGATGGAATGTCTTCTAGTGATATCATTTCTAAAGTGATAGATGAAATAAATAAATTTCACAGAAAATAAATATGGAAAAGGAAACTAACATATGAATAAAAATAATAAACCAAAATCGTTTATTCAAATTGTATTTGATCTTTATTGGTTCATTAAAAAAAGAATTAGAGTGTTCTTTTGGCTAACAACAATTGTACTGATTTTTGCGATAAGTGCAGTGATCTTTATTGAAACTCATTCATTAGAATATGTTTGGATTGCCTTTATTGTCGGTCCTTTGATTATGCTTTTAGTATTCATTTCACATAAGATAGGACAATATGAAGATAAACATGGGCTAACGCATTACAAGTTCTTCGATGGGGGATTTATTTACACAACCTTTCCAATGAGAAAGAATACTGAGAAGAAGAAAAAGAATAAAAAATAATCTTCTAATTAGTCCGTTTGTTTTATCCAGTAGGATAACTGATTCTGATCAATAGGGCTCAACATTTTCTATCACATCTAGCAAAATCTACCTATCAATTAAAAATGAAATCTTCATACGATACACTATAATGTATCAACAAAAGTGTAGATATTTTGTTGGTTTGCTAATTTTCATAAGTATAAAATATTCAAACAAACGTTGTAGTATAAATAGAAGATCGACTCTAATCAAACAATTATTTACCTCATCGGAATAAGAATACTGTAAAGGAGTTTCCTATGTCACAATCAACTTGGTATCAAAAACGAGACAATCATGCAGATCATGTCGTTTATCTCGACAAAAAAGCGAAAGAACTTCAAAAAATGATAGATCATCAAAAAACGATGATTATTCGTGGTGCAGCCGGGAAAAAAGTCCCGCTTGGTGGACGAGTTAAACAAGATGATATCCTATATTTTGTAGAAACGGGTAGTGAATTACTGATCACCCATCGAGCCCTCGTAAAGCAAGTCATCGAAACCAATTCAATGACAGAAACCGAGTCGATTGCTTTTGTTGAAAAATATCAAAATGAATTGAAGCTTGCGCCACATCAGTTGATCAGATGGGCAGGCAAGAAATATCTATGTCTCATCGAAATTCATCAATTAGAACCCATCGAACCTTTTCACTATAGAAGAGAAAAGAATATGGATGATTGGATTATCGTAGATGATATCCGCGACATCAAAGTTTAGTTTGGTGCATGAAGTGCTTCAGTTACCCTACATAGAATATTTTCGAAAATCAGTTCAATTCTTAGTAGTATTTTTAACGGATCGGATCGAATGGATGAATGACCAAATCAGTCTTTTTTGATCGATATCATTTCGGTGAATGGTTGTCAAAATCATCAAACATACTTCAAAAGCAGTATGGGTATCTAGTATAGATGGTTACGTCTTCACTAAAATCACCCATAATTCTCAGGTCTGATACAATGCGTATCGGACCTTTTTAAAATGGGAAAAGGCATTTGAAGGCGAAAAAAGACTGTTTGTAAGCACCATGATTTTGGTTGAATACAT
>MKRK01000228.1:0-281 GCA_001896915.1 Clostridiales bacterium 43-6 | reverse complement strand
ATCAAGAAAGCGACAATTGAATATTTTCAATCAAAAAACTTAATGGTTGACATTGAGACATTTCATCATGCATTCGATTTTCTCGATGCCTATGATAAAAAAAAGTACGATATGGTTCTCCTAGATATCGTTATGCCTGGCGTATTGGGCACGGACATCCCGAGAGAAATTCGAATGAAACAAGATAAAACAGAAATTATTTTCCTAACCACATCCAATGAATTCGCAGTCGATGCATTTGAAGTCAAAGCGACGCACTATCTCTTGAAACCATTTAAGCA
>MKRK01000227.1:5267-6161 GCA_001896915.1 Clostridiales bacterium 43-6 | reverse complement strand
AACTTCTTCTTCGTACTGTTCTTCGCCTATCATGGAAATTGTGTTGGAATGCATAATATTGAAGATGATTTGAAGCGCAGCGCCTTTTTTCAGTCTGCCATCTTTCATAGTTACATTTTTATCAATGTCATATTTTGACGCCAGATTCAGATATTGCGCCGTGGTAAGCTTACACGCATTGGTGTTAAACCCAATCGTTCTGACCCCTAAAATCAAGCCCTGCTCATAGGTCAGATAATCATTCGGCCCGAAATTTCCGTTGCCGTATCCGCTGACAATGCCAAGCCTGTTTATTACGCTGATATTGTCAAACTGTGGATGGTTCTGCAAAACATCCTCATAAACAGCATCGCCGGACTGTGCTTTCAGGGTATTCATTTTCAGCGCCTTTAAAATAAGCGCCGCAAATTCCGCTCTTGTGATATCGTTTTGCGGTTCATAATTGCCGGCTGCCGAAATAACATTTGTACTTACCAGCAGCTTTGCCGCTTTTTCATATGCTGTTCCCGCTAAATCCGCCGGTATCTTCACATCCGATTCAATGGTAACATCATTATGCTTAGTGTTGCCGCTTGTTTTTACCTCGGGGCTGAAATTGATAAAGACGATCCCAAACTCCCCGCCCTCCAGGTCTGATATTTTCAGATACCTGCCTGTAGAGCCTTTCAGTTCAAACACCTGTTCATCGGCTGTCAAAGCCGAATATTTGCTCAAAACCTCGGTATACTCGGAATCATCATCCGAAAGCTCTATTTTGAAATTGTATTTTGTGGTTTTCCCGTTTAAAAAAGTGATACCGATTTTGTCAAAGGTCACAATTTCGGAAAACTGATAACAAATCCAGTTATCATTACCCGACACCGTCCAAAAGGTTTCGCTCCCGCTGTCAAGCGT
>MKRK01000227.1:1593-5222 GCA_001896915.1 Clostridiales bacterium 43-6 | reverse complement strand
GCAATACCGCCAGTATCAAAAAGTATGAACATATTTTCTTCATCGTTCTGTACTTGCCGTGTCAGAAAACACAGCAATTTCCTCCTCACTTAAATTTGCCTGTCCGTATAGTTCGAGTTTAATTCCAGCACTTCATATAAGTAGTCCGGTGCCTCAGAATCCTTTAGCCATACCTTTATCTTTTCTATCATTTGGTTTTCAATTTTCACATTTATGATCTGTTTTTTTTGTTCCGGGTCTTTCTCCAAATCAAAAAGCAGATTCGGCTTACCCACATTCAACGAGGCGGTTTCCCTGCATATTTTCATGACAGGCACGCCCTGTGTAAAAGAAAAGCCTTTGTGCCACTCCCAGTTCTTCAGTTCCTCAACAGTAAACAATTCTCTCATTCGTGACGGCATCAGCGTATAATCCTCTTTTCTTCCATCCCTCGGAGCCCTCATATAGACATAGTCCCCGTCGGTGATGCAAAGGTACTCGCAGTGGCAGCCGAATATGCCGGTATCTCGAACCCCAGTATCGTTTTTCATGGTTTCAAACAAGGATTTTCCGACCATAAGTTCCGGGATTTCCTGCCCGAAAAATTCAAGTATGGTCGGCGCCAAATCTATGGTCTGAACCAAAGCCTGCCTGCGTTCATTTTTTATTTTCAGCCTCGGATCATAGATAAAAAGCGGCGTATTTGCAATTTCATTATAAAGCGGCATGATACTTTTACCGAAATAATCATGCTCACCCAATAAAAACCCGTGGTCTGTGTTAACGATCAGCATGGTATCTTCCCAGAGGTTATATCTGTCAAAAGCGTCCAGCACTCTTCCCAAATGCTTGTCGCACATTGTCAGAAGTGCCATGTAATTTTTTCTGAGCCGCTTAATTTCTTCCTCCGTATAGCCGTCTGTTGTTTCATACTTAGGCCACTCAAATTCCGGCCCGTTATAATCATCCGGGTACAAAGCCTTGTATTCGTCCGGACAAACAAAGGGTTCATGCGGGTCAAACAGCTCTATTTGCAGAAACCAATTGTCCATATCATTGTTTCTGTCTATAAATTCAATACCCGAATTTATGGTTTTAACCAGGGAATAATCATCTTCGCATTTTACATATTTTCTGTTTACAAAATCCTGACGGATCATCCAGCCCGAATTTCTACCGATTGTTTCGGGTGCTTCGGGATCATGCAGATCCCCTATATACTGGTCACCCTCCTGACCCCTGAATGCTTCCCAGGTTGTATACTGGGCATGGTATGTGGAGCCGCCCGTTTCCCAATAGTGGTAGTGGTCGCTTGCCATATGCGTATGGATTCCGTTTTTATGAAGGATATTGGGCATACTCATATCAAACGGTTCAAGCGGCCCCCAGGCCCTATGTAAAAAATTATATCTTCCTGTATGGATCTCCCGTCTTGCCGGCATACAAGGCAGACTGCCCACATAGGAACGGTCAAATGTGATGCTGTTTTCGCTTAGTCTTTGAAAATTCGGCGCGATTACCTGTGTGTTGCCGTAGGGCGGCAGCATTCTTCTGCATAAGGTATCAAACATTACCATTACTGCGCGCATTTTATTCCACTCCTTTGTATGCAAACTTACTTGGTATTTTTCTTTCGTCTGTGGAAAACGGCACTGTGTCGGCCGTTTCTATATACCAGTTCACCAGTTCTTTTTCCAGGTGCTTTACTATTTCCTGATATTGTTCATCTCGATATACATTGTGAAGTTCCTGCGGGTCTTTTTTCAGATCATACAGTTCACTGTCATATTTGGTTCTTGCGATCAGCTTATAATCCATTGTTCTCAGCATTACCGATTTACAGGCATGATGGTTGTTTTCCAACTGATGCAAAATCTTCGGCCGATACACATTTTCGGTATTCAGCAGAAATTCGCTTCCGTTTTCCTTTCGCCCCTCAAAGCATTGTATTTCCGAATATCCGCCCTCGCAGAATACCATCCTGTCCTGATCTCCCTTTTCGCCTTTTAATTGCGGCAGCAAGGATTTTGCAAAATGCGTATGTCCGCATTTGATGTCCGAAAGCTCCAAAACAGTCGGAAAAATATCAAACAGCTCCACAGGCTCCGGTACAATATGCCCCGCCTGATTACCGGGCGTTTTGATGATAAGCGGCACATTGGTAATCAAATCGTCAAACGCGTTGGGCCACTTTTCCACCAAGCCGTAATCCCCCGTCCAATCCCCATGGTCAGACGCCACAATAATGGTGGTGTTTCCCTCCAGATGGTTTCTTTTCACCGCGTCCAATACTTTTCCCAGCAGCATATCCACGTAAGAACAGGAGCCATAGTAAACCGCTTTTAATTTTTTTAAAAAATCCTTATCAAGCTGATCCAGCTTTCTATATTTCTTTATGGCAGCGTAAAATTCCGGCTCGTCTTTGTCTTCTATCCGTTCCATATCCTTTTCATTGAATAAGTTATAATATTCATCCGGCACCGTATATGGCGGATGTGGACATTCCAGCGGCATAAACAAAAAGAATGGTTTTTCTTCTTTGTAATGATCCAAAAATTCAACTGCCAGATCGGTCAATATGCTGTCGCTCATTTTCCCGCCTTCTTCTACCGGCTGATGCAAAAATGAGTAAAATTCCGGCGTTGCCTCGGGAAACGTTTCCCCGCTTCCCCCTTTGACCCTGCTGCATCCGCTGCCGCCGTCTATCAGCTTTTCAAACAGTTCCTTTGAATACATATCGTTTTTTCCGTACCACTGCAAATGATACCCGCTGTTCTTTAAGTATTCAAACATAGACGGCTCATCTTCCCTAAGTAAATACCATAATGAACGATGTCCTCTATTGTGCGGATATAATCCGGTCAAAAGCGAACACCTGGACGGCGAGCATACAGGGTTTTGCACATGTCAGTTATCAAACACCACGCCCTCTTGCGCCAGCTTATTATAGTTCGGCATCTGCTCCATAAATCTGCCGTTTTTCAAAATTCCGTTTGCTCTCATTTCATCCGGAAAGAAAAATATGTAGTTCACAATTTCACCTCTACTAAAAATTCCTGATTTTCCCCGTATGGAAGTAAATTTCCATCTATCACATTCCCGTTTACCTTAATTTCTTTGATATCGTTAAATATCCCCTTTTCCTTTATAAACCTGAACCTATATTTTGATTTTCGGAACATTCTTACTGCTGAAACATCTGTCCATCCGCTTGGCAGGCAAGGATCTAAAATCAGCCCGTCAAAGCTTGGCTTTATTCCCAGAATATCTAAAAATACGCTGTTATATACCCATCCGGCCGTGCCTGTGATAAAGCTTTGTCCTGCCATTCCGCCCCTGTAGCCTGCCTCGGGCGCAAAATAGGAATTGGGTATTTGATACGGTTCCGCATCTGTGTCCTTATGATACTCGGAATCCGGAATCAAATATTTTATCGTGCGGTAGGCATCATCATTTCTTTTCAGCATTGCATCCGCCTTTATTTTAAAGGAATTGGCATGGCTGTAAATACTTCCGTTTTGGTATCCGCCCTCCACCTGGGTGGTCACAAAGCCGATATCCGCCCTTGGAGATGTATAAGGCTGTGAAATGACCGCATATCCATACGGCGTTTTCAGTTTTTCCTCCACCGTATCCATAATTTTATTGGC
>MKRK01000227.1:0-1579 GCA_001896915.1 Clostridiales bacterium 43-6 | reverse complement strand
TCCGCCTCTATTCCAATGGTCAATCCCTTGTCATTGGTTCCCACAGGATAGTACCCGTCTTTGTAATAGTAATCAATTGCTTCTTTCAAACCGGTTTCATCAAACTCAAACGGTTTCCCTGAAATCAAAGCAATTTCTTTCATTTTTACAATTCCGCCGTAAAGTGCCATGGAAAGCCAGATGCTTCCGCCCCGTCCTTCATGCCCCATTCTGTTTAAAACATCATTCCAGTCTCCGCCATGAATTTTGCACAATCCCTCGCTGTTTCTGTCATCCATCAAGTAGGCAATCGCTTTTATTGCATGATGATAAACCGTATCCTCACCGCCATCCACATACGGAACCACCTGTTCCAATATGGAAAGTTCGCCGCCCTCCATCACCGCCTGGTGAAGCAGATACAAAATCCAAACAGGGCTATCCGAATAATTTGTTGTGATAAGGTCAGGCCCCTGCCAGCCCCTCGGCGCAAATCCGCTTTGATACTGATGTGCCAGAATTCTGTATAAAAGTTCTTTCATTTCTCCGTAATCAGTCATTAAGTTACTTTGGCAATCCTGACACATATCCCTGTAGCCGTTAAAGTAACCCCTTGCAAAGCATCTTGAAAAATCCATCTGATGCCGCAGCCATATATTGATAAACCCGTCAAAATCCGGATTGTTGGTTTCTATTTTAAAATTCTCGTCATTTTTAGAGAAAACATCCGATATTTTATAAAATTCCTCTAAAAAGCCATCCTTATGCAGCAGTCTGTTCTTCACATCGTCCAGTTCTGAAAGATCATACCACACCCCGATCGCAAAATATAATTCCTTTTCCTCGTTCGGCATAAGCTCTAAAAAATATTCATATGAAAATGACATTTTCTCCAGCATACATACCGCATGATTCCCCAGTTTCTCTAATTTCAGCGCTTTTGGGTAAAATTCCGCTCCGTATATCCCGACAAATTCCTTGTATCTGGTTTCAAATCCGTCAGGTTCTTCTCCTGCTATAAAACCTGCATATCTGGGCTTTAAATCGCTCATACTTTGCGCAGGCTGTTTGCATATGATTTTCCCGTTTTCATAATGGGTTTTTGCTCCTGTAAAGTATCCCTGATATTTTGTCTGGCCGTCAAACCTTGTTCCGCAAAAAGGCAATACTCTGATTGTTTTTTTGCTGCTGCTTTCGTTCTTCACGCAAAATTTCCATATTTCGCAGGTGTCATTTTCAGGCACAAATGCCGTCCACTCGGTGCTGATTTGGTGGAAGCGGGTGCGCAGCTTTGAATAGCCGCGCCCCACCCTAACCTCATAATCCTTTATTTCTTCTTCGTATGATATCCCGTTTGCCGTCCAAACCTTGTCATCACACAACAGATAAATCATTCTTCCGGAAATAATTTCGGAACGTTTTTCATCATTTTTCTGCCTGAAACCATCACCCTGCGCCGTATTCGAAAACACACTTTGAAACCCTTTGTTCCACAGGTAATTTAAAAACGGCCTCTTTGTCGGTGAATCGATGATATATTCCTTGTAGTCATTTGTAAAACGTCCCATAAAAAACCTCCATATTTTACGAATCGCAGAAT
>MKRK01000226.1:4380-5287 GCA_001896915.1 Clostridiales bacterium 43-6 | reverse complement strand
CCCTCTCCTTCCATCTTAGGCGGGCAATTTTAAGAGGAAGAATTAGGAGGAGTTTAAAACTCCTCCTAATTTTTTCAATCCTAAAACTCTTGTAAGTTGTTTTATTTTAACAATCTAAGCCGCCCTACCTTGGTTTTAAGATTGTCAAAAAACACTTTGAAAGCAAATCACAACTTAACGCGCACTTTTGCGATGGCGGATTTACTTGGTTTTAAGATTGTCAAAAAACACTTTGAAAGCAAATAACAACTATCTCTTAAACATAACCTAAGCGAACTGTCACATTTCTATCTTGAAGGCTCCATAAATTTTTTTCCAGAGAATAAAGCATTAACACAAAGACTTGTGAATATTTTCCTCCCATTGAAATCAAGATTTTAAATCACATTGTTGTGGGGGGGACAGGGTATTCTTCTATGGCAGAAAACGTCGAACTTACTTACCAGCGTAAAAGTAAAGTATGAATTGATTGCATTAGATGAAACGGCTGTAGAAGAAAATAAAAATAGTCTTCAACATAGTCACTCATTTTAGAATGGAGCTTCTCTTCAGAGTTATAATCGTTTCTATGCATCTTTATGTCGAGTCGATAAGGACGGCAAATGTTACCTAGCGATTGGTGTTATCGCAGACCACGAAAATAGTTTATTAAATGGAAAGAACAAAAACGATAAAAATAGTTTAAAGAACTCTTGACTCTGTACCTTAGTGCAAACTTTATAATAATGTTGGAAGGTGAGCACATATGAAAGAACTAACAATTAGCCAGGCTGTTAAAGAGGCTAATGTAAATATCGAAACTGTTAGGGATTAGGAAAAGCTGGGGCTTATTTCAAAGCTACCGAGAACTGAATCAGGATATAGACAATTTCCAGTTGAAGTAAAACAGTGCATTAAGTTTATTAAA
>MKRK01000226.1:3072-4336 GCA_001896915.1 Clostridiales bacterium 43-6 | reverse complement strand
GCATCTGATGGCATAGACTATGATTGCCACGATATTCAGCAATTTGCTTCTAAAAAACTTAAAGAAATCGAACAAAAAATATTTAATCTGGAAAAAATTAAGTCTATTTTATATGACTTATCTAAAAAGTGCCCATGTCAAGGTTCGCTGATAAATGTCCTGTTTTAGAAAAATTTAAGGAAGATTATAAAGAATATCCTGCATAACTAATGTTTCTAAATAAAAAATTATTTGTATATCCTGCATAAATTATTGTTATTGAATTAAAATAGAATTATATATCCCCCTTGACATTGTACCTAAGTATATATTTTATAATAATTCTATTAATCTATTAGTTAATTGACAAAATGACATGTAGGAAAAATAGAAGTGTTGGAGGATGTAATCTACTAATGTAGTTAAGCAAATACTACTATTTAATAAAAAGTGGCACATGTAATAACTTCAAAGGAAAGGTGAGATAAAATGTCAGAAATCATTCTTAAAGTAGAAAACTTAAAAAAAGAGTTTTTGTTATCTAAAGATCGAAAGATTAATGCTGTAAAGGGAATAAGTTTCGAGGTAAAACGTGGAGAGATTTTTGGATTTCTCGGACCAAATGGAGCCGGTAAAAGTACTACTATCAGTATGCTTACAACACAGAAAGAACCTACATCAGGGGAAATTCTTATTGACGGACAATCGGCTTTGGAAAATCCAGCTTTGGCTCGCAGAAAAATTGGCGTGGTAGCCCAACATAATAATTTGGATCGAGGGTTAACAGCGCGAGAAAATCTCATCTTTCATGCCAAATATTTTGGGATGGATGAGGCAATCGCAAATAAAAGAGCTGATGAATATCTAGAGAAGTTTGGTCTAAAAGATCGTCAGCATGATTATGTAAGAGGTTTTTCTGGTGGTATGGCTCAGCGCTTAAAAATTGCCAGAGCAATTATGCACAATCCGGATATATTGTTTTTGGATGAACCGACGACTGGACTAGATCCTAGTTACAGGACCATTTTATGGGAGCAAATGCTAGCGTTAAATAAAGCGGGTACTACCATATTCCTTACAACCCACTATATGGAAGAGCCGGAGCAATTATGTGATCGAATTGCTATTGTTGACCAAGGGGAACTGAAGGCGATCGGCACTGCTGATGAATTAAAGGCTTTGATTCCCACCAATAATATCATTTCTATCAAATTAGCTGCCCTTGACCTAGCCTTTGTTCAGCAGGCAAAAGCTTTACCGGAAGTAGAAAATGCCACCATACAAA
>MKRK01000226.1:0-2991 GCA_001896915.1 Clostridiales bacterium 43-6 | reverse complement strand
CATTGCAAAATGTCAGTTTGAGTACAAGTACACTTGACGACGCATTCATCCATTTAACTGGAAAGGAGAGCATAGACAATGGCCATAAAAAATAAAACCAATACAAATATTAATACAAATGTATCATGGATAGCTTTTAAAACTATGGTGAAGCGAGACTTGCTCATACAAGCTCGTGATAAATGGGAATTTGTTTTTCGTGTAGCCATGTTACCCTTTATGTTGATTTTATTGTATGGCTATATCTTACCCAAAGTAGGTCTGGTGCCAGAAACCTTCCCTACTCAGATGTTTCCTGGAATAGTGGGAATGAGCATTCTAGTTACAGGAATACACGGAACTGCCGTACCTCTAACTATGGATTTCAATATGTCCAGAGAAATAGAGGATCGTTTGATGGCTCCTGTTAATGTAAGGATAGTTGCCCTAGCAAAAATGTTTGTTGGTATCATTGAATCTTGGATTGGTGGGTTGATTGTTTTGCCGTTATCTATAATATTTATGGGCAGTTCTTTGAAATTGACACTTAATCTACAACAAATTCTGGTCCTAATTCCTATATTGTTGCTTGCAGCTATTTCCTCTGCAACTCTAGGACTTCTGGTAGGAACTATTATTAAGCCAAGCCAAATTGCAGCTATGTTTCCTGGATTCTTAATACCTATGGTTTTCCTGGGTGCTATATTTTTCTCTTGGAATGCATTAACTGTGACACCAATTATTAAAATATTAGTTTTAGTGAATCCTTTAGTCTATGTAAATGAGGCTCTAAGAGCTGTTATAACGCCACAAATTACTCATATGCCCATATTTTATAGTGTTTTAGGTATAGTCTTAAGCATCCTGATTATGGGATATTTTGGGGCAAAACGATTTATCGGAATGGCAAAAGGGAAATGACATAACATCATATTTATTTTAGATATATTAAAGATACATTAAAATAATTAAAATATAAAAAAATTAAAAAACTTCTTGACTCTGTACCTAGGTACAGACCTTATAATCATATTAGAAGGTGATATGAATGAATGGTATATCGATAAGTGAAGTTGCAAAAAAGTCTAACGTGAATATCGAAACCGTTAGATATTATGAAAGACGTGGATTAATTCCAGAGCCACCTAGAACAGAATCGGGATATCGAGTATTTTCTTTAGAAATTGTTGAGCGTATTAAATTTATTAAACGTTCACAAGAATTAGGTTTTACTCTCGATGAAATAGAAAAACTTCTGGCAATTTCAGAAGATGAAGCACACTTTGATTCTGAAGAAGTCCTTCAATTTACTACTCAAAAGATTCGAGATATTGAATTACAAATTCAGGATCTTGAAAAAATTAAATCTGCTTTAGAAGATTTGTCTGCCAAATGTCCTGGTTCAGGATATTCTATTTGTAAATGTCCAATTATTGAAAGCTTATCGAAGGGAGGTGATAAGAATGGCTAAAAGACTAATAGAAGTATTTACTGCAGGTTGTTACGTATGTGAAAACGCAGTAAAGGAGATTAAAGCACTTGCATGCCCAAACTGTGAAGTAAAGGTTTATGACTTAAACAAGAAGTGTGATACTAACGAATGTGAAAACAAGGCTAAGCAGTATGGCATTAATTCAGTTCCTGCTGTTGCCATAGACGGAAAATTAGTAGATTGTTGCAGTAACAGAGGTATTGACGTTGAAGCTTTAAAAAGAGCAGGGCTTGGACAGTAAGGTAACTATTTTAAGTGTTGGGGTCGGATTATTCCGGCCTCATCAATTATATGCAATAGTTATAATCGCGGAATCGCAATGGGTTTAAATGTTTCTCTTTTATTTACGTGATTTGGAATTGGAAGTCTTATTTTTAGCTCATTATTTCGCTGGGGAGTAAATACCGCATATATAGTGTTTGGAATAGCCGCTTTACTCGCAGCAATTTTGGCCATCCCTCTATTTCGTTCAGAGGTTACACCTAAACCAGAAACATAAAAAGTTTCTGTGCAGTTTCTTTGCTTAGCTAATCACTCGTGAAATGCTGTGTCGGCTAAAATCCAATAATCTTAAAAGGTTTTGATATTAATTCAAACTAAAAATTGTGTTAAGGGCAAACCTGTCTAAAGGCAGGGACGCAAAGCCATAGGGTCTAAGGTGCTTTTAGCGCTATGACAGCCTGGCCGCCGCAAAGACTACGTGCATAACCTGCCCTTTCTTAAGCGGCAGGTTTATGTCTTTTAAGCATAACATTTATGAATTTAGTGTAAAGGTCAATTATAAGGGCTGGGAACAACAAAGAGGATGAGATATTTTGAATACATGCTATTTATTAATAGCAAAATGTCACTAATTTAATTATATGAAATGGGGATCTTTGCGAATCAAACTATATAAAAAGGGAGGCTTATGGAAGCAAAAAGACTCCTACAGTTTCCCTTTTTATATGTGTTTTGTGTCTTTACCCTTTAAAAGCGCCTTTACAGTAGCTGTGGCTACGTCAATTTCGTATGTATCACAAAGTGATATTAATCTTATCAGGTCCTCTTGTTTACTGTTATTACTATCCCGCTCCGGATAAAAAATAGAATCCGCAGATATGCCCAATTCTCGGACAAGCCTAAAAAGGAGATCGTAACTCGGTTTCTTGTTCTCGTTCTCAATTGACATGAGATAGCGAGGTGTTATGTTTATGATTTCAGCTAACTGCTCACGTGTAAGTTTTTTGGCTTTTCGAGCAGCTTTTAGGATGCTACCAAGCCTGTCAAAGTTATTGTGTTCCATTGGCTCACCTCCAATAACAGTTTACAGTTCCTATTTGGAGGGCGAAACGAGACTAGAGAACTATATAAACAGGAATTAACAGAGCGTATTAACGCCAAAAAGTTGCATATAGGCGGCTTACATAGAAGTCAAAATAGTATAAGGCATTCCCCGCCCAACAAAAAAAACATGAGTTTGGCGGGGCTTTTTCCATGCATGAATTACTGTTTCCCCTTCAAGCTTAGAAGTTTGGAGG
>MKRK01000225.1:5408-7642 GCA_001896915.1 Clostridiales bacterium 43-6 | reverse complement strand
ACAGAGAAAATATAAAAAAGGAAGTTGTAAAAAAAATCAGTGAAAGAGCTGAATTTTACATAAACAAAAGAGTTAAAAGCAATATAAAAACAAAATTGATCATTTATTCCAACGAGGATGGAATTATAAACTGAGAGGAGAAAATATGGTACATTTTATAGGAGCTGGACCGGGAGCCGCAGACCTTATTACAGTAAGAGGATGCGAGCTGTTAAAAACAGCGGATGTGGTAATATATGCAGGCTCACTGGTGAACCCGGATCTTTTGAAATATACTAAAAGCGGATGTGAAATACATAACAGCGCTTTTATGACTTTAGAGGAAGTAATTGATACAATCAAAAAAGCAGAATCGGAAAATAAAACGACGGTGAGGCTTCATACCGGCGACCCCAGTATATATGGTGCAATAAGGGAGCAGATTGACCTGTTGGAGAAGTACAATATATTCTATGATGTGGTTCCGGGAGTGAGTTCCTTCTTCGGAGCTGCGGCGGCATTGGGTGCTGAATACACCCTGCCAGGAATAAGTCAGACTGTGATTATAAGCAGGATGGAAGGAAGAACCCCTGTACCTGAAAGAGAAAATATCCGTTCACTTGCGGCTCACAAGTCAACCATGGTTTTATTTCTGAGCTCCAGCCTGACAGAGGAGCTGTCCGCAGAGCTTATTGAAGGCGGATATGAGCCTGATACACCGGTTGCAGTTGTTTACAAGGCAACATGGCCCGATCAGAAGATATTCAAATGCACAATTGAAACACTTCATCAAACAATGAAAGAAAACAGCATATACAAAACAGCATTAATATTAGTGGGAAATTTCCTCGGGAAAAAATACGACAGAAGCGAATTGTACAACCCTGATTTTACTCATGAATACAGGAACAGCAAAAATGAATAAGCTGAATATATGCCTTTACGGAGGTACTACCGAAGGAAGGATATTTGCTGAATTTCTTTCGAAAAACAATGTTGCTGCAGATCTGTTTATTGCGACGGAATACGGACTGCAATTTGTTGAAGGTATTGAAAATGTCAGTGTACATCAGAAGCGTATCGATGAAAATGAAATGGCGGAAATATTTACGAAAAACAAGTATGATTTTGTGGTTGATGCCACACATCCGTTTGCTTCAATAGTTTCGGAGAACATATTAAAGGCTTCGGAAGCATGCGGCATGAAGTATCTCAGAATAATAAGAGAGACAGACAGGGATAAAATCTGCACATATTTCGGCTCCTTCACCGAATGCATAGAGTTTTTAAAGGGAAACAGCGGTAATGTGCTGCTTACTACGGGAAGCAAAGTTCTTGAAGAATTCACTACCCTGGAAAATTACAGGGAAAGGATTTTTATCAGAATACTACCTATGGAAAGCTCCCTCACTAAATGCATTAAGTTAGGCTTTCTTAATAAAAACATCATATGCATGCAGGGGCCCTTCAGCGAAGAGCTTAATGCTGCAATGATACGAAGTATCAATGCTAAATATGTGGTTACAAAGGAAAGTGCCGATTCAGGAGGCTTCGACGAGAAGGTACGTGCCTGCATCAGTACCGGCGCCGAATGCCTTGTTATAAAGAAGCCCTCCGAAGAGGGACATACAATTGAAGAAATATGCGAAATTTTCAAAAGGCTATTAAATGAGGTGGTTAATTGAAAAATGTTTATATTACGGGCATCGGTACAGGACATAAAGATTTGATGCATCCAATGGCGCTGTCTTCCATTGAAAGGGCTGACTGCATCATAGGAGCTAAAAGAATGATTGATGACTTCTCATACCTTGGCAAGACATCTTTTATAAGTATAAATACCGAAGAAATTTATACTTATATTTCAAATTGTACTCATGAAAAATATTGTGTACTTGTTTCCGGAGATACGGGCTTCTATAGCATATCAAAAAAATTAACAGAGATGCTTTCACAAAGTGCTCAATATCGCATTGAAAATATTCCCGCTGTAAGCTCTCTTCAATATTTTTGCTCCAAGCTTAACACTTCATGGGATGACAAAAAAATTATAAGCGCACACGGAAGAAGCACAAATATAATTTCCGCAATAATATTCAACAGGGATACATTTTTGCTCACCGGAGGAGAATTTACTCCAGATGGCATATGCAGGGATATGTGCCGAAAAAACTTAGGTCACCTCAAGGTGAGGGTTGGTGAAAATCTTTCCTATGAAAACGAAAGAATCGTTCAATACACTGCGGAAATTATTG
>MKRK01000225.1:4471-5294 GCA_001896915.1 Clostridiales bacterium 43-6 | reverse complement strand
CCATGACAAAGAGCGAGGTCAGAACCGTATCCGTAGGAAAAATGAACTTAAAGGGCGGTTCAACCGTATATGACATAGGTGCCGGAACGGGCTCCGTGTCCATAGAGGCCGCCATGAAGCTCACAGAAGGAACTGTTTACGCAATTGAAAAAGATAAGGATGCCTGTAAGCTAATAAAGAGAAATATTGAAAAGTTCAAGGCATACAATATTGAACTCATAGAGGAAAATGCACCTCATGGATTGGATGCGCTTCCTGCTCCTGATTCTGTATTCATAGGAGGAAGCGGCGGAAATTTGGATGAAATATTAAAAGCGGTCCTGGCTAAAAATCCCTATGTAAACGCAGTCATCAATTCAATAGCTTTAGAGAGTCTTAATGAAGCTCTCAGATGCATGGACAAATACAAATTTGAAAATGTGGAAATAACAAATATTTCAGTTTCAAAGGCTAAAAAAGCAGGGCCATACCATATGATGATGGGGCAAAATCCTATTTATGTAATAAGCGGAAAGGGCTGCGGGCATTAAGATTAAAAGGTGAATTATGAATATAGATATTTATGCTTTCTCTAAAAGCGGAGCAGCCTTGTGCGATAAAATAATAGAAAAAGTAAACAGACACAATATAGAAGCATTTGTTCCGGAAAAATACCTGGATGCCGCAGCCCACGTAAAATTGCGTCCAGACAGTCTTTATATGTCCACCGAGCAATCATTTAAAAACAAGGACTGTATCATTTTTATAGGGGCGACGGGAATTGCGGTGCGTGCTATTGCCCCCTTTGTTAAAAGCAAGAAAACAGACCCTGCCGTAATATGCA
>MKRK01000225.1:3961-4460 GCA_001896915.1 Clostridiales bacterium 43-6 | reverse complement strand
GGAATTAATGTTATTTCACTGCTTAGCGGTCATATAGGAGGTGCAAACAAGCTGACACTTGAAATAGCAAAAGCCGTTGGGGGAAACCCCATTATTACAACAGCCACGGATATAAACGGCAAATTTGCCATAGACGAATGGGCTTACGGCCATAACCTTCACATAACCAGCTTAAAAAAAGCAAGAGATATTTCAGCTCATATACTTGAAAATAACAAAATAGGATTTTACAGCGATTTCAATGTATGCGGCAGCCTGCCGGAGGAGGTCGATTTGAATGAAAAGGGCATTGGATTTTGCGTAAGCCTCGACAGTAATATCTTCCCCTTTGATAACACGCTGAATTTAATCCCCAAAATAGTGTCGGTGGGGGTTGGATGCAGGAGAGGTGCGAGCTTTGATGCAATTTACAATGCTGTGAAAACAGTACTTTCCGATTGCGGAATTTCTCCACTTGCAATAAAGTCAATAAATTCAATTGAATTAAAGAAAGATGAGG
>MKRK01000225.1:1417-3837 GCA_001896915.1 Clostridiales bacterium 43-6 | reverse complement strand
AAGCTGCATATAAAAAAGACGGTAATCAATTCAGTCACTGTGGCAGCGGACATTGACGATTATGAGTTAGATTTTGAGCAATGATATGAAACGGAGAAAAAATGAATAATATTAAATTTGTGGAGCCACAAAATATTGAAAAAAGAAGCTTTGAAATTATACAAGAGGAAATAGGCATTGCATTAGATCCTGAAAAGGAAGCTATTATAAAAAGAGTTATACATACATCGGCGGATTTCGATTATCTGGATAATTTATGCTTTTCCGAAAATGCGGTGCAAACAGCATACAATGCCATAAAAAAAGGGGCCACCATAGTGACGGACACCAATATGGCACTTGCGGGAATAAATAAAAAAACTGCCGAGAAATACGGAGTAACAGTAAAATGCTTCATGGCTGACGAGGATGTGTTTCAAGAAGCAGCAGAAAGAAAAGAAACGAGAGCCACGGTATCCATGGAAAGGGCTTCAAAAATAAATGGTCCGGTAATTTTTGCAATAGGAAATGCACCTACAGCTCTTGTGAAGCTCTATGAGCTTATAAAAGAAGGAGTATTCAAACCGGAGCTTATTATAGGTGTTCCGGTAGGATTTGTAAATGTAGTTGAAGCAAAGGAATTGATTATGAGCCTTGATAATATAGAATTTATCGTGGCGAGAGGAAGAAAGGGAGGAAGCAACGTAGCAGCGGCAATATGCAATGCGCTGTTGTACAACGCTGACTGACAGGAGGTAACATGTTTTACGGAATAGGAGTCGGAGTAGGTAATCCGGGTAAAGTGACAATGGAGGCAATAGATACACTGAATATGTTAGATGTACTGTATGTTCCCACAGCAAAAAAAGAAGAGAAATTCAGTGTCGCCCATGAAATAGTAAAGGATTATTTAAACACGAATACAGAAATTAAAAGCAGGCATTTTCCCATGAATTATGATACCGATGAGCTGCAGTGTGCATGGAAATCAATTGCTGATGAAATCATGCTTGACGTGCAAGGCGGGAAAAAAGTAGGTTTTGTTACAATTGGCGACCCCATGATTTACAGCACATATATATATCTGTTGAGGCTTTTAAGAAACAATATTGAAATAACTACAATACCGGGAATTACATCATTCTTGGACATTGCATCAAAAAATAACTTTCCGTTGGTTGAAGGTGAAGACCCTCTTTTGATTTTGCCGGCAACTATGGGAACGGAGAGGCTTAGACGCTATATTACAAATGAAACATCCGTTGTAATTATGAAGGTATATAAAAATTTCAACGAAGTAGTTCAACTTTTAATAGATGAAAAACTTGAGAATTGTTCCATTGTGGTAAGCAATTCATCAAAAAATGAAGAGGTTGTATTCAGGGATATAAAAAATGTAAATAAGGATGATATTTCTTACTTTACTACAATATTAATAAACAGGAAATGGGAGATAAAATGATATACGTAATAGGAATAGGGCCCGGTAGCCGGGAAGCAATGACATTTGAGGCTATGGAAGCCATAGAGAAATCAGATGTTATTGTAGGATACAAGACATACATTGATTTAATCATGGATCTTGTTTCACACAAGGAAATTGTATCAAACGGCATGAAACAAGAAATTGACAGGGTTAAAAAAGCAGTCGAAATTTCCGAGACAGGCAAGACTGTTGCGGTAATCAGTTCAGGTGATGCCGGCGTTTACGGCATGGCAGGTCTTGTGCTCGAGATGGCAAACGGTGAAGATGTAAAGGTCATAAGCGGAATAACAGCCTCCACGGCTGCAGCTGCAGTGCTTGGAGCGCCGTTGATGCATGATTTCTGCCACATAAGTTTAAGCGACCTGCTTACACCGCTTGAGCTTATTTATAAAAGAGTCGAGCTGGCAGCGCAGGCTGATTTTGTAATATGCATATATAATCCCAGAAGCAAGGGGCGCCCGGAATATCTGAAAAATTCATTTGAAATAATGAAGAAATATAAATCAGGCTCAACACCTGTGGGAGTTGTGCGCAATGTTTACCGCGATAATCAGGAAATTAATATATGCACATTAGATACTATCGATTTTGAGATAGTGGATATGACAAGCATTGTAATCGTAGGCAACAGCTCTACTTATATCAAGGATAACAAAATAATCACCAAAAGAGGATACGATTTAAAACAAAATTACACTGAAAAAAATTTGGAGGAATAATGAAATCAATTAAACTAATATCAGCAATTCTGACCGCTTCTCTTATGTCGGCACTTCTTATAGGATGTTCCAATAATGCAGATAACATTAAAAATCCTGAGGCTCCTGTTGAAACACCGGGTGAACAAAATGAAAAGGAAGTATCGCAAACGCCCGAATATGGAGTTACAATAAACGAAAACAGCGTTATATTTACAGATTCGAGGGATGTGGCAGTTACAATATCCAAGAACCCT
>MKRK01000225.1:0-1395 GCA_001896915.1 Clostridiales bacterium 43-6 | reverse complement strand
GAAATATGGGACCAGGCCGGCGGAACCGTAGTTGGCAGAATAGAGGAATCAGAGGACAAAAAAGTTGAAAACGCAAGCACTGCAGAGGTTGTAGGAAGTCTTGGCTCACCAAGCTTGGAAAAGATATTATCACTTCAGCCTGACTTAGTAATAGCTCTGAGCAACTACAGCGGCCACAGAGATATAATCCCCGCGCTGGAGCAGAGCAATATTGAGGTTGCGGCATTTGACAATGACCTGCTGGAAGACTACTACAGGACTGTAAGAATTTTTACAGCTATTACAGGCAGAGATGATTTGTACGAAAGTCATATAGAAAATGTTAAAAAGAGTGTTGATGCCATAATTGAAAAGGCTCCGAAAGATAAAAATTACAAGGTTGTTATATTATTTGCCACTGCTAAGGGAATCACCGTCAGAGATTCAAACACAATGGTGGGGGAAATGCTCAAGGATTTGAATACTGTAAATATATCAGACAATTCCGGAACAGCTGATACCAAGACCTTCAGCATGGAAAAAATAATACAGGAAGACCCGGATTTTATCTTTGTGCAGACAATGGGAACTGATTTGGGAAAAATTGAAGAACGTCTGAAAAATGACGCATTAAGCAATCCCGCATGGGCAAGTTTAACCGCCGTAAAGGAAGACCGATACATTGTTCTTCCTAAGGACTTATATATGTACAAACCAAATCAGAGATACGCAGAAGCCTATGAGGGTCTGGCAAAAATATTGTATCCGGAAGTGTTTAAATAGAATGAATGTCAGAAATACCGAAGAAAAGAAAATTAAGAAGGGATTTATTTTATCTGTATTTATATTTATATCCGTACTGAGCTTTTTTATAAGCATGTCTAACGGTGCTGTTAAAATATCCTTTAAAGAAATAGCAGATGTATTGTTTACTGAAAGCAGTTCGGTAAATTATCAAATAATATGGAATGTGAGGCTTCCTCGTACAATAACTGCGGCTCTGGTAGGTACATGTTTAGCACTTTCAGGAGCGATTTTGCAGGGAATTATGAGAAACCCTCTGGCAGGACCCAATATAATAGGAGTTTCATCGGGAGCGGGACTTATGACCTTGATTGTAATAATACTGTTTCCGAACTACTATTATCTGGCACCTGTAGGCTCTTTTACCGGAGCGCTGCTTTCCACATTGTTCATTTATTTCCTTGCATGGAGAGACGGGGCCGCCCCTACGAAACTCATACTTGCCGGTGTCGCTGTTTCATCACTGCTCAGTGCGGGAAACAATATAATAATGACGTTTTATCCAGACAAAGTTTCCGGTGTAATAGGTTTCATGGTTGGAGGACTTTCCTCTGTTAACTGGAAGCACGTCTGCATGATATGGCCCTATGCGCTTACCGGTATTATATTATT
>MKRK01000224.1:8606-9083 GCA_001896915.1 Clostridiales bacterium 43-6 | reverse complement strand
TGTGCCACACTTTTCTGCCATAAAAGCCGCCGCAGTCTCCGCATACGATTCTGCCAGAAAACGGCGAAATGCAGGTGTAAGGGCCGCCTTCTTTGCGTCTGCGAAATTCTTCCTGCACCATCTCAAACTTTTCAGGCGGAATAATCGGCGGGTGATTCTGGCTAACGTAGAACTGCGGAAGTTCGCCGTTATTTTTCTTCACTTTTTTTGTCAAGAAATCCTCAACGAATGTGGCCTGCAAAATCGAATCACCGCGATATTTGACATTTCTGAGTATGTTTCTAACCGTGGATTCCTGCCATTTTACCTTTTTCATAGGAGTCGGAATACCGTCTTCAGTGAGCCTTACGGCAATGTCGTAGGTGGTCTTTCCGGCAAGAAACTCATCGTAGATTCTGTGGACGATTTCAGCCTGTTCCTCTACTATATATAAATGACCGTCTTTGCCTATATCGTAGCCGAGGAACGAACTGTAGG
>MKRK01000224.1:6216-8515 GCA_001896915.1 Clostridiales bacterium 43-6 | reverse complement strand
GTGAGAAGAAGTTCGCCCTTGGAATCAAGGGTATAAATGTTCTCTTTTTCAAAATAGACCTCCACGCCCTTATCTTTCAGTTGCCGGATGGTTGTGAGGCTGTCTACCGTATTCCTTGCGAACCGACTTACCGATTTTGTGAGAATGAGGTCAATTTTACCGTCTAGGGCATCGGCAATCATCCGCTTGAAGCCTTCGCGGTGTTTGGTGCTTGTTCCGCTGATGCCTTCGTCAGTATATACCTCCACGAACTCCCATTCCGGGTTTCGCTGAATGTATCCGGTGTAGTAGTCGACCTGCGCCTCGTAGCTGTTCTGCTGTTCATCTTTGTCCGTGGAGACGCGAGCATACCCCGCGACTTTCCGTTTTTTCGTCAAACCGGGCAACCCTTGCATGAATCCCGTTGGCTTTGCGGGGATAACCGTGATGTTCTTACTGCTCATCTGTCCGCGTCCTTTCTTTCAAGCATTCTTTGCCTGGTTTCCTCACGCATCTCTTCAGTCCAGCTTTCGGAACGTGAGCGGTCTTTCCATACAATTTCTTTTTCCGTGCCGTCATTCATCACAAAACGGAGTCTGTTCTCCGGCTCTGCGATGATATGGTCGACCGCACCGGTGAAACCATCCTCCGTGAATGTATTTCCACTGAGAACCTCCGCGATGCAGTTCTTGAGCGTTTCCTCCGGGATGACTTTGGAGGCGCAGTATGCTTTACCCCTGGTGTTAAAAGTGGAGCAACACCAGACCGTGTTATACGGAGTTGTCTTGCGTCTGTAGTTCTTGCCGCAAATCGAACATTGGATTTTGCCCGTGAACACACCCTTAACGCCAGGATCGTTTTTGTGTTTCTTGGCTCGTCGTTGCACTTCTTCCTGCACGGCGGCGAAAACCGCTCTGGACACTATCGGTTCATGGTTATCGGTGATGTAAAATTGCGGGAGCTGCCCTTCGTTTTTGACCTGATGTTTTGTGAGGTGGTTTTCGCTCAGCGACTTTTGCAGGCGCAGATCGCCCATATATTTTTCGTTCCGCAGGATATTGCGAATGGTGTCGAGATGCCAGTGTGCTATCTTTTCCGTGCGGACACTCCGCTCGTTCAGCGCATTGGATATCTTCTGCATTCCATAGCCAGAAAGGTAGCATTCAAAGATTTCATTCACAATTTCCGCCTCTTCCGGTACAAGGGTAATCTCACCGTTCACCAGACGGTATCCGAGCATGGTGCAGGTATTTGGCTGTCCCTGTTCAAAGCCTTTGCGGATTCGCCATTTGCAGTTCTCACTGCATGAAAGGCTTTCTTCCTGCGCTTGGGATGCCAAGAGGGTAAGCATCAGTTCACCTTCCTCGCTGATGGAGTTGATGCTCTGGTCTTCGAAGAAGACATTGATGCCGAGTTCCTTGAGTTCCCTTACTGAACCGAGCAGCGTCACCGTATTTCTTGCGAAGCGGGAAATCGACTTTGTAATCACCATATTGATAAGTCCCGAACGGCAATCCGAGAGCAGCTTTTGGAATTGCTCTCTGTCTTCCTTTGTTCCCGTTTTTGCCTCGTCTGCGTACACGCCGATAAACTCCCATTCTGGATTGCGGACTATGTATTTGCGGTAATAGTCAATTTGTGCAGCCAGGGAGTGAAGCATGGTATCCTTGTCGCAGGACACCCTTGCATAAGCCGCCACACGCTTTTTCTCGGAAAGGGAGATGTGGACGGGTGTTATGTCGTAAATCTGCTTTTCCATAACTGAATCCTCCTTTGGGTAGTAGACATATTACCGTCACTGTTCCTTATTATCCAGTGGTATTTGATAACTTTCTTCAACAAATATCGGCGAATATAGCCCCCTCAGAATTGTATCAATTACCCGGTAGTCGTCCTCGGAAATGATGCCGTCCCCAAGCAATGCCTTAAACGGAGAAAGGCTTGCCTGGTAGAGCATTTCCTTGTCCAGCCGTTCTTTTGTCATCGTTCGCCACCTGTAAATCTCGCTTCCACATAACATTTGTGGGAGCAGTATTTCCGGGGCGTGCTTCCGTAGACAGGGAAGGTCTTGCCGCAATTTTTGCATACGACGGCATGAAATGCTTTGGAATCACTACTCTTTGAACACGGATGCTCTGTCCACCATATGACTCGGCATTCACCCGAGCAGAACTTACGCTTTTTTACCTTATCCTTCTGTATAAGCGGCTTTCCGCACTGACGACAGTGGTTATCGTCGTAAATGACAGATTCAACTACTGTTATATTTTCTCTGCGGCAGAAGGATTGCACGGTTCCCAATGGCAAATCAAGCGTCCTG
>MKRK01000224.1:3561-6171 GCA_001896915.1 Clostridiales bacterium 43-6 | reverse complement strand
GGCGGAATACAAAACCGTACCGAAAACAAAAAAAGCCGCCCGCAGGGAAAACCCCATGAGCGGCAACACATTGGAATATTCTGTTACGCTTTTCGGATGCTGTCCTTCGGTACCCAGCCCAAGCCGTTGTCCAGCAGGTACGGGCACTTGCGTTTGAGGTCGACTATGCGGGTGACAGTACAACTTCTGTTCTGGAAGGATCGTCCTTTCCCGCCACCGTAGCTGTCTGCGTAGACCGCGCCGTTCAGTACGACCCGGTCGCCAACAGCAAAGTCGGACGGAGCAGGAGTTGGTGTGGGAGCAGACGCCACGAGCAGCTTTCCGACCTCGGTGCGGAAGGTATCCATGCTCTTCCCAAACCTCGGGAACCAGTGCATGACGTCGCCGTGGTTAGAGGCAATCCCCAGTTTGCATCCCTCAGAATGGCAGATGACATCCTTTTCAGTCAGCCCATACTGTTTGCTGAGGTAGGCGCACAGTTCGGCGGCCTCCTTATATATGGCGTTAAAGTATGCAGCGTCCGTCAAGCCGTCCTCACAAATTTCAAAGGAAATGTGCGTATCGTTGCCGGAACCGCCGCAGTGCCAGCCGCGCATATTCCACGGCAGGGTCTGGTACGCTGCGACGGAGCCGTCGGCCAGTTTGCCGATGAAGCCGTGGACGCAGACCTGACGGCCGTCCGGCGTGTTCTGGTTCCAGTGGTTGTTGTACTGATTCTTGCCGAGTAGCCCGTCATCCGGACCAACATAGCGTTTGAGGTTTGGATTGTTCGCTCCGGTGGAATGCACCATGATGCCCTTCGGCGTAATGGTACGGCCCGCCTTGTAGCAGGCGTTGTTCGTCAGAATGAGTTTATGCAGGTTCATTTATTTGTCCCCCTTTTCACTGCGGTCGTGAAGCTGCTCCAGAATATCCTTGAGTTGCTGCGGAATGGGCAGACCCAGATGCCCTGCGTTTTCCAGCATCGACACGCCCTCGTTGGAGCAGTAGAAGAAAATCACAGCCGTACGTATCACTTCGCCGTTGCCGATGAGATAGATGTCGATGATGTGCCCGATGCCAACCATGACGAAAATCAGCACCTTTTTGCAGATGCCCTTGAAGCCGACCTCGCTGGACAGCTTTTTGTCCGCGATGGCGCACATAACCCCGGTAATGTAGTCTGCGACAACGAAGACCAGCAGCGCGTAGAGAAAGCCGTCAAAGCCTCCGACAAACCAGCCGAGGAAGCCGCCCACCGACGCGAGCCCTATCTGAATCCAAGTCCATACTTCTTTCATTGCAAGACCTCCATTCTTGAATTTGTATATAAAAAAGCGCTCCCACCGCAGCGGGAACGCTGAAAAAGAGTTATTCAGCTACAGGGACAGGAGCAGCTCCCGAAGCTGATTCATGACCGCCGCTTTGGGTCGGCCGGTGCCGATGGGCGACCATGTTATGGGCGGGACATCAAAGACCGAGGAGGAATCAAAACCGTTGATGACCGCAATGATAGGTTCAATGGCCTTTCGAAGCTCCGTGATATGAACAGACCAATTTTTGACCGCCGTCTTTCCGGCGGAAATTTCCTCGCTCCAAGCCACGGGCGGCAGGTTGTAATAGCTTCGTGATAAATTAACAGCGGTGCGGAGCGCTTGGATATGCGCCGTCTTCACATGGGTTTCGTTCGCGGTGATGGTTTCAAATGGCGTCGGCAGGATCGTAAAAGTGCGCGTCACCTCGGGACTCGCCGACGCGGTATCGCTGTCGAGACAGCGGATGGTGATGGAATGGCTTCCCGACGCCAGCGTTTCCGGCTGAAACACCGTTTTAACGCCGTTGCCCAGATAGCCGCTGGTGGAGAACCTTTCGGGATTATCCACGCTGTTGATCCAAGCGCCCGCGTCGATTTTTACTTCTACCATCTGCGACTGACCGTCCGGCTCGACACCCGTAATAATCAGAAAGCGCGGTGTTGTATTGTAACTGGAAGCGCTGGATACCGGGCAGACGATTGCCGGAGCGGTCGGCGGGCTGTTTTTCTTCACCATCCCGCTGACGACATAAGCGGAAACAGCTTCTAAGGTATCGGTTACGCTGATGCGGTAGCGGGTATATGTCCCGGCTATCTGAGACGCGTTCGCCGTATACGTTCCCGAGGTCAAGCTCGAAATAACAATTGTAAGAGCCTCGTATGCCGACCAGTTCGTCCCGTCTGTGGAGGTCGAGCGCTGAATGACATACTGCTTGATGGCGCTCGTTCCCGGTGCCGCTCCGCTCCATGTGAGGGTCACAATATTCCCTTCATAGATTGTGGGAGCGGCGGCAAAGGATACCGGCGGGGTTGGCAGTGTGTTTTTCCGTACGGTATTGCCGGACACCGTCCAATCGGAATAGTAACCTTCGCCGGCGGCACCGCAGGTTCTCACTCTGAATCGGCGGTAATTTCCCCTTGTACCCGGCGGGCTGACGCTGACGCTGTTGCTTGTCGCGGTGGTGTGCACCACCATCAGCGCCGTCCAGTCTCCCCAGACGCTGTTGTCGGGTGAGTCGCTGTATTGGATTTCATAGGAGGTGATAGCGTTTCCCGCGCCGGCCGTAGCTCCGCTCCATGAGAGGGTAACGTTTCCT
>MKRK01000224.1:0-3499 GCA_001896915.1 Clostridiales bacterium 43-6 | reverse complement strand
AGATGCCGAATTGCGTATACGTTCCGGGCGTACTTGCAACAGCCGGGTTATAGCTGCCGCCGCTGGGCGACAGCGTCAGAGTGGTCAGCTCGTTCCACGCACTCCATGTGCTGTTATCGGTTGAAGTACGGCTGGCGATCTGATAGCCCTTGACCGCACTGGTGCCGCCAGACGCTCCGCTCCAAGTCAGGGTAATCGTCTCGTTGCTGTAGGTCGCGGGAGTGGCGACCGCTGACGTCGCGGGCTTCGGCGCCGTATTTCTGCGGACGGAGTTCGTGGATACTTTCCACCCCGAATAGTAGCTCGCTCCCGCCGCGCCGCGCGTCCGCACCTGGAACCTGCGGTAATTTCCACGCGTCGGGGGCGGCGCAACAGATACGCTGCCGCTGGAAGCTGTGGTAGTCACTGTCGTCAGTGCCGTCCAAGTGCCCCATGTGGCGTTGTCCGTGGAATCACTGTACTGGATTTCATAGCTGGAGATCGCGTTGCTTATGCCGCTTGAGGCTCCGCTCCAGGAAAGCGTCACATTCCCTTCAGCGAGAATCGGGCTGACCGAGAAGGAGGTCGGCGCGCCGCAGGCCGTAGTTAAAAGCTCTGAGCTTAATACCGTGTAGCCCGAATTGTCGATTACCCCGGAAGATAGCGCCAGCCGCCCATCAGACACCACTTGAAAACGCACGCCCTGCGCGGTGTTTCCGGCATTAGAAGAGCAGGTGACCGTGACATATCTGAGCCTCGGCGTGGTCCCGTCCCAGTCATCGCCGTCCGCCGCCTTGATGCGCACCTGCGCGGACGAGCCGTTGACCGTCATGGTGCAAAGCAGAGCATAGCCGCTGTGGATGTAGGAGCCGGAGGAACCCAGCGCAGCGGATATGGTGAAGTTGTAGGTCATCTGGCTGTTGTTCGGTCGGCTCTTGGAATAGGTAATGGTGTAATGGACGGTCGGGCCGGAGCCCGCATTCAGTGTTACACCGTTAATATCCGCCACTGTCGTTCACCCCCTTATTCATAGATTGCCGTCACCAGCGAATTGACCAGTCCGCAAAGGCTGGTGTTCAGCCGGGTATCGGTGATGTTGTTCGCGGCGATTGACGTGGCGGCGGCCGGTATCAGCACGTCGGCGATGCCAAGTTCATAAACGTCGCTGGTTCTTGTCAGCGCCGGAGCCGCCGGCGTTGCGGCGGGTGTACCAACGACGACATAAAGCCGAATGCTCCGGCTGACCTTGCTTAAACGGACAACGACCCGGTCAATCCGTGGATTGCTCCCGTTCGCCGTGGTGAGCGGTAGGTTTAAGGCGTCCGTGTTTTCGTACCGATAACCGTTGATCCACGCGCCGCCCGCCGCGACACTTACCGCAAGTCCGCTCCCCGGCGTCGCCTGCAGGTTGGTCGCCGCCGCGTAAAATACGCCGTTTGAGACAAGACTTCCGAAATACGCCGCGAAATCCGTCGCGTCATAGATTCTGTCTCCGTCCGATGAGTTGAAAAATCCGCTTTTCTCCATATTGCTTTCCTCCCGTTAAGCCCTCGCGTAAGAGCAGGATATCAGGTAATAGCCCGTAGGCAGCGTGGATGAGGCGGCATTTGCCACCACGCCGCTCGCGCTGATTGTAATCGGCATATTGGTGCCGCTGCCGCCCACGGCCGTCGCCACGCAGCGCACCATCGCGTAGGGGTAAAAGTTCGCGTTTGTAATCGCTAAAATCGTGCCGCCGGAGGCGACTCCCGAGGAACCCACATTGACCTGCATTCCGATGGAAACGACACCCTTATTCACAAATGACATATTTGCCCCCATCGTGACGCCGCTTCCAAGCGAATAGGTAATCGAGGCGTCGGCTTCCTGGGCGATTTTCGCGGTGGTCACAGCGCCGCTCGCCAGCCGCGCCGTGGTGATCGGCTCATTGTTGATATTCAGCCAGTTCGCCGCGCCGGACGGATTGTTGTATATGAAGATGGAAATCACGTAAAACGTCATGGTGTTGCGGGAGATGAAGAAACCCATCGCCCGCTGATAGCCTGTTCCCGTGCTGTCCCCGTTGTGCTTTACCAGAAAAACCTGTCCGTCGTCGCTCGGTTGGTCGCTGAATTTGTTGCCGCTCCATGAGGTGAAATACAGCGAGTCGCCCGGCTCCATATGGCGCAGGGCGTATTGTCCGGCCGATATCGTACCAGCGCCCACAGTTATTTCAAGCGCGGGCAGCTTCCCGAATAAGTTGTTCACGGTGGCCGTGAAGGTTTCCCCCTGAATATCCGGGTCCACCTCCGACAGATTTCCCAGCGTTCCCGATACCGCGTCCAGCGCCTCGGTTACTTCGGCTATGCCGGCCGGAGCCGACAGCGCCGTTTTGACCTCGCTCATGTCCGATCGCATTTTCTGCGCGATGGTAAGCTCGGCTTTGCCGAACACGACGCTGATGCTCAAACCGTCTGCGTCGTAGGTTTCCTCAATTTCGGTGATGCGCGTCGTCATGGATACGCCCCAGGCTTTGGACATGACTTTAACCGTCTGGCCAAGGTCGAAGTCCGTCTTGTAGGTCAGGTCGCCGTGAGGGTTGACCGAGGTATCAAATGAATACCGGATTTCCTGCTCGCTCAGCTTGCTCTGCCCTCGGAAAATCAGCGCGTCGGTGTAACCGTCGCCGAAGTCCGTTTTCTGCAGGTCCTTGGCGTCCACAAAAATCTCGCGCCGTGTCTCGCCGGAGCCGCTTGTAATGGCGGCAAAGGTGCGGCTTTCTCCTTCGCCCTCGCCGCCAATAAGCGCGGTGTTGGCGTAATCCGCCGCGCTCTCCGTGTAACTCTGCTCCGTCAGGTTCTCATATTCCTTGGAGAACACCGCCTGAGAGTCGGCGCCCTTATACAGCGCCACGGTAAAAACGCGTGTCGCCGGAGCGAACACGGTCTTTATGCCAATTTCCGAAGCGCCGCACAGCTCGGTTACCGCATCCATCAGATTTTTGTACGATATCTGGGTGCTGACGGCCACGCCCAGGTTCGGGGACGAGAAGGCTATACCGTCGATTCTCCGCGCCGTTTCAGCGGGACTGATAAGATGGTTATTTAAAAGCTGTCCCACGCAGGAAGAGAGGTCGCCCGACAGCTTTTCCATCTGCCAGGTAATGCGCCGGGAGAGAAATGAGGTGGCAAATCGGCCGCTTGCCGTGATGATTTCTTTTTCCGCCTGCTCCATTTCCAGGTGCTCAATGATGCCCGCTTCCTCGTCGTCGTTCTTCCATATGAAATTGCCTTCCTGTAGGAGAGCGGTATTTTGCGGCGTCGCGATGGCTTTCAGTTCAAAGGAGCCGCACTGGGAGTAGCGCCGCGTCCAGCGCAGATATTCAAAGGACTCCACGATGCCGGTAAGTTCCCGGCTCGAATTGTAGATATACAGTTCCATCCTCACACCCCCAGAAACTGCGGCCGGTAGTAAATGCTGACCTCCAACAGGTCCATATTGACCGAAGCGTCATAGCGTAGAGTATTGATGCCGGCGGCAA
>MKRK01000223.1:5135-6749 GCA_001896915.1 Clostridiales bacterium 43-6 | reverse complement strand
CTCGTGGTCGCGATGGTGTATTCCGTCTTCTGTTCGCCCGTAAAGAAATAGCCGTACAGATCCGGCGAAAACAGCAGCGTCTTTGCTTGCTCCAGCGCGGGGTCTTTCTCCTGTAGGCGCGCGTAGAGCTGATAGACCGTGTTAAACGGCATGGCCGCAATGCCCGTGCGCGCAAACAGCGTCTCCTGCGGCACGACGGCATGAACCGCCGCCATCCCCGCTTCCGTTCCGTTTCGATAGCAGCGCGGGTTGCCCAGCAGCGCGCCGTTGTGGTCGAGCAGGCCAAAGTCCACACCCCACGTGTCGATGCCGAAGCAATCCGCCTCCCGTCCCTCGTGCTTGAGCTTGAGAAACGATTCCTTCAGGTTTCGATAGAGCCCCAGCGCGTCCCAGTAATACAGCCCGTTTTGCTCGATCATGGGGTTGTCAAACCGGTGCACTTCCGTCAGCGCCACGCGCGCTCCATCGAACGCGCCCAGCACCGCCCGCCCGTTGGATGCACCCAGGTCGAATGCGAGTAGGTTTAATTGTTTCATGCTTCCACTCCAACAGTCCATTTCGGCTTGATAGGGTTGATGTTTTTATTGAATCGCTTCTTTAAGCCATTCCAACGTGCAAGCTTGCATGTGTTTGCCAAGTTCCATGCTTGCCTGCGTTGCGTTCAAAGCAAACCACTCCGTATTGTCCTTACAGCGATTTAAATCCACATGATCGGGATAACACGCCATCATGAGCGAGGTTTCAAACTTACCCGCGTGGTCAAATCCGCCGCAGCGATGCTGCGCTTGCTGTCCGATGAGGGGAATGACCTTGATATAGCTAAACGGATCATCTGCGCCGCCTAGCGAATCATAATAGTTTGCGAAATCATTGCTCCCCCACCAGCCCTTTCCGCGGGTTTCCTCCATGTATTCCATGGCAATCCGCTTGGCAGCCTTATGGCAGGCAATCGTCATCGGCATAAGGTTTGCTTCCTCCGTCTGATGATGCGGGATGCAATAGATGTTTTTAATTCCGCCATCGATCATCGACTTCAGGACGCAGTAGATATATTGAAAATAAGCATCCTCATCGACATGAACATGCCCGACGCAGGGTTTGCAAACCGCATAGCTTGCAACGCCATACCAAATCGGCGGGCAGACGACGATCTCTTTCTCTTTCTCCAGCTCGCGCAGGCAGCCCGTAACCACCATCGTGTCGGTTCCGCAAGAGGCATGATGCGCATGGTATTCGATGGTACCAATCGGGAGGATGAACGGAACCTTGCGATTCTTTGCATCCTCCAGTTGGTCGTAATACAGATCGATCAATTGCATATTGTTGTCCCCCTATAGCAATACCCGCAATCTAGCTGCGGGTATTGAGTATATCACAATCAGAATTCGAGTTCGTAGAGTTCGCCGATTTCCGGGCTGAGCACGTCGCATCCGCTCTCGGTAACCGCAATACCCTTTTCCCAGCGCACGCCGAAGGTGTCCGCGGAAATAAAGGTGTCCACCTGATACGTCATGTTGGGCTGCAGGAGATAGTCCGAACTGGTCTCCACCCACGGGGCCTCTACTTCGATCATTCCGGTGCCGTGGAGCGGTCCGTAGACAAAGTTGTCTTTGA
>MKRK01000223.1:3153-5126 GCA_001896915.1 Clostridiales bacterium 43-6 | reverse complement strand
GCTGGCCGGAACACCGGCTTTTACTTGCTTCTGCGTCCAGAAGTGTGCCTCGCGTCCGAACAGCACGACATCACGGCGCTTTCCTTCCAGTTTGCCGAGAATGACGGGATAGCCGATTGCAGCGGAGTAACCATCGATCTTGGCAGAGAGGTTCAGCTGCACGATATCTCCCTTTTGGAATACGCGGTAGGACGAACGAGAGATCGCATGGCGCGTAGAAGCTTCCGAAAACACATACATCGGAAGCCCTTCGTATTCCGCGCCGTTTTCATACACCACACGCTGTGCCACACCGACCATCTGCAGCTCGGTCATGCCGGGCTTGATCTCCTTGATAACCTGTTGGCTGGCAAGCTCCGCAATGCGGTAACCTTCCCGCAGACAATTGATTTCATTTACGCTCTTGATGGAGCGCAGTTCAACCATAATCTTGTCCGCACGAACGATCTCCGCCTCCGGAAATGCATCTTTAATTCCCTGCATGATCACAACGGACGTATCCAGATAACTAGCCACGCCGATGCGCAGCTTCTTTCCGGTTACGCCAATCGCCTTAAAGACATCGTGGTACGTATCCGCTTTCAGTTCAGGATACGCCGGGTCTGCGCCTTCGCGATATTCCTTGAGCACAAAGACCTGATCGATATGTGAGCGATCGATGCCAAACTCTTTGCTCTCGGGACCGACCATGAGAGCCGCCTTGCCGCTTGGCGCAATTGCCACGCCGCAACGTTCAAACAGCGGCCAAAAACCAGAAAAATACCGGGCATTGGCATAGTCCGCTTCATTGGAGTTTACGATGAGTGCGTCGAGTTTTTCGCGCAGTAATATCTTCCCTGCTTTCAACGCGCGCTCGTGATACTCGTGGCTTGGGATACAGATTGTTCCGTGCATGTGTTTCTCGCTCCTGTTCATAATTAATTTTACTTTAAACGTTTCACTTTTTATCTAAAAAAAATAGGTGTTGCTTTTTGCCATATTATTTTAATAAAATGATTATATCAACTTCCATGATGGAATGCAATACGAAAATTCTCAATCTCGTCCCGTTCCGTTGCCTCTTGATGCTTCTTCGATGTTTTTATGCAAACGGTGTTCAAACAGTGGCGAGGTAAAAAATACATCCGTCGCATTTCATTCATCGATTCAGAGGAGATGTTTTTTGTGACAGAACAAGAGAAATGCGCGTGCGGTTTACCCTATGACACGCTCTTTGCCGGACGGGAGGAAGCTCACCTCGCCTGTGCGGATTTGTGCTATGACTATAACCATACACGGCCTTCCGATCTCGCCGCCAGGGAAGCAATCATCCGGACGCTCTTTGGACAAACGGGCGCGCGGTTTTATATTGAGCCAAACCTGTTCTGCGGGTTCGGGTTCAATATCGAGATTGGCGAGAATTTCTTCATGAACAACAACGGCGTTCTTGTCGATCCCGGAAAAATCGTATTTGGAGATAACGTCTTCATCGGGCCGAACTGCTCGTTTTATACGGCGCTGCACCCGCTGGACGCCGCGCTTCGGAATCAAAATCTCGAGATCGCACTGCCGATTCATGTCGGCAGCGATGTTTGGTTTGGCGGAAACTGCGTTGTTCTTCCCGGTGTCACGATTGGAAGCAACGTCGTCATAGGCGCGGGCAGTCTCGTCAATCACGATATCCCGGATGGCGTGGTCGCCTTTGGCAACCCCTGCAAGGTGCGAAGAGCGATTACATCGGCAGATCGGGAACCATATTCCCGCCACTTAGCGGATTGAGTTGAGAAAAATATTCTATTTCTATAAAGGAGTATCAAACATGCGAACCATTCCTGTAAAACCGATTTCCCACGAAACCTTTGCCCAGTTTGGCCAGTTTTATCCAATGTCTCATCCAACCGGACACGCCCGCTGCGGGGAGATCCATCGTTTCTAGCCGTATCTAGTGACCGCCTCCAGCGCGCACAATGTCGGTTATTCCCCTCTGGTCGTGC
>MKRK01000223.1:1528-3138 GCA_001896915.1 Clostridiales bacterium 43-6 | reverse complement strand
TGGTCATCACCGCAGTCGAATACCACACGACCACATGGGAAATGATCTTCCCGCTGGATGACGACATGATCCTCCATGTCGCGCCCGCATCCGGCGGTACGCCGGTGCCGGAGCTGACGCAAGCCTTTCTGGTTCCCGCGCACACATTGGTAAAGATCAACGCGGCAATCTGGCACCTTGCGCCTCTGCCTGCCGCAAAGGATTCCCTGACCGCGATGATCATCCTGCCGGAATGCACCTACGCAAACGACTGCACGGTTGTGAATCTCAAAGAGGATCAATTCTTTGAACTTGTGATGTAAGGCGCAATAAACATCGCGCTTTCGCCCGGAAATGAATAGGATCCATTGATTCCATGCGTAGAAAGAACCCGAGGCCATCTGCTTCGGGTTCTTTTGTTGAATTTTGAATCGTGTTATCTATCGAATCATTTGAGTGATTCTGTTTTCATCAATCCTTCTTGGAACGGGAGTCGATCAGCACGACGACGACGAGAATAATTCCCTTCACAACCCATTGCCAATACGTATTGATGCTGACGAGCACCATGATGTTGGTAATCACCTGCAGGAACAGGGCGCCGATCACGACGCCGATGATGCGCCCGCGTCCGCCCGTTAGAGAAGTTCCGCCCAGCACCACAATCGTCATGACGTCAAACAAGAGATTGTCGCCAAGCGTCACGTTGCCCGAAAGCGTCTTCGATGTCAGCCCGAGAGCGCCGATCGTAGTCAGCAACCCGCACAGCACGAACGCGAGCACCCCGACAAGCTTTGTGTTGATGCCCGAAAGCTTCGAGGCCTCTTTATTGCCGCCAACAGAGTAGAAGCTTCTTCCCAGCGCGGTATGGCTCGTAAACACGACCAAGATCGCAGCAACAACAATCATTAAAATGACCGCAAACGGCACAACGCCCACATAACCCGCGCCAAGGTAATTAAATTCCTCCGGAAGGCCGGAGATGGGCAGCGCGCCTGAATAGATATAGTTCAGACCCTTAAGCACATTCATCACGACGAGTGTCGCAATAAACGAAGGCATTTTCCCGTATACAACAAGCAATCCGTTGATCAAGCCGATGAAGGCGGACATTGCCGCAACGATCAGCATGGCGGGGAGCATCGGTATGCCCATCTTCACCACAAATCCGGCAAAGAAGATGGAGACGGCGCCAATCGTCGAGGAGATCGACATATCCATCTCGCCGATGAGGATGACGAAGAACTCACCCATCGCGATGATGGCGATGAAGGAAGCCTGCCGCAGGATGTTCATGATATTCGCGGTGGTACGAAACTGGGGCGAAAACAGGCTGCAGAGGGCAACCAGTATCACAAACAAAATGGCGATCATCCAGTCGCTTAAAAATGCTTTGACGCCACCGGAATATTTGATTGATTTTTCACTGTACGAACTCATTTCTCTTTCACTCCTAATAAGCTGTTGATGATGACTTCCTGCGTTTTTCTCTCGCCTTCCACCTCATCCATGATCTTTCCTTCATACATGATGTAAATGCGGTTGCAGAGTCCAATCAGTTCTTCCATCTCCGGGGAAACCAATATGACAGCTTTCCCCTGCTGCGCCAACTTATGGATGAGCGTATAGAT
>MKRK01000223.1:0-1478 GCA_001896915.1 Clostridiales bacterium 43-6 | reverse complement strand
TCTCCGTATCGCGCAGCATCCATTTGGCGATGACGATCTTCTGCTGATTGCCGCCGGAAAGCTTGCGAACATTTTGCCAGAGAGAGTAATACTTCAGATTGAGCTTCTCATTGATTTCGTATGCGGCTTTGGAAGCGGCTTCATGATTTAAAAAGACACGCAGCTTACGAAACAGTTTCATGGAAGGAAGCGTCGTGTTGTCCTTGATGTCAAACACCATGTTGAGGCCAAGCGTACGCCGTTCATCCGGTACAAGCCCCATTCCGGCATGGTTGATTGCCATCTGCGGGCGCGTGTAGTGAACCTGCTTGCCTTTGACAAACACCTGGCCGCTGACGATTTTGTGATTTCCATAGATGGCGTTGATCAGTTCCGTTTTGCCCGCGCCAAGAAGTCCGGCAAGGCCTATCACCTCGCCCGCGCGCACATGGATGTTGATGTTTTCAAACGCTTTGGGTGCGGTTAGGTTTTTGACCTCCAGCACCACATCGCCGAGCGCTTCGTTGACGGGCGGGTAAGCATTCTTCAACTCGCGGCCGATGATCATCTGAATCAGCGCAGGCTTGATCAAACCCTCGACCTCTCCTGTGCTGACGTGCCTGCCGTCGCAGAGCACCGTGTAACGATCGCAGCATTCAAAAATCTCGTCCAGGCGATGCGAGATGTAGATGATACCAATCCCGCGCGATTTTAAAATCCCGATCACGCGGAAGATATTCTGGATGTCTTTTTCTTGCAGCACAGCGGTCAACTCATCAAAGATAACGACCTTGGGGTTATCCAGAATGCACTTTGCCAGCTGGACAATCTGCCGCTCCGCCGTACGCAGATGGCAAACAGGGATGTCGAGGTTTACGTCGCACTGCAAAAACTCCATGAGCTCATACGCCCGCTTTTGCAGTTTTTTCCAGTTGATGAAACCCGCTTTGGTCTCATACCGTCCAACAAACAGGTTCTCGACCCCCGTCATGTCTCCCATCAGGGTGAACTCCTGATGAACGATTGCAATCCCCTTCGTCTGCGACTCACGAATGCTGTAGTGCGCAAGGTTGATCGGTTCACCGTTGACCAGAAGTTCTCCGCTGGTCATTCGGTTTTCGCCCGTAATGCACTTGGACAGCGTGGATTTTCCGGCTCCGTTTTCTCCGACAAGGCCGTGGCATTCGCCCGGCAGCAGAGTGAAGTTTACATCGTCCAGCGCTTTCACGCCGGGAAACTCCATCGTGCAGTGCCTTACCTCGATCAAAGGCGTATCCGCGATCAAAGGCGTATCCGCCGTATTGTTAGCTAATTGCGTTTTCATTGCGTTAATGGTGCTCCAATCCCTTCCTGTTTACAGCCAGAGCCAGCCGAGAGCTTCGATCCCGGAGCAGATGATTGCATTGTCCGGATGTTCTGGATGTCTGATATTGTGGATCAATCGTTTGATTTCATGGTACGGATACATGCAGCTCTTCACGCCCGTTTCGCCAACGGGA
>MKRK01000222.1:3453-6976 GCA_001896915.1 Clostridiales bacterium 43-6 | reverse complement strand
ACAAGATAATTGATATGTCACCCCAAACCCACCTACAAACACAAATATGTTTGCATTTGGATGCGTTAGCTCCGCGGCCTCCGGTCGAACAACATATCTATTTATTAATTAAGTATTATACAGAAACATCAAATTTTCCTTTTTAAATAAATTACTTATCGAAGGGGTTGCTCAATTGAGATGCGATCCCTTTTCTTGTGAAATCTAGTTGCCATAGTTATAGTATTCCATTTCGCTCTATGTAAAGTAAAAACACGAACCCAAATTCATATGGAGCAGGAAAATCCTTAAAAAAATCTAGAGAATATGAAACAGTCATTTATTGTGCAAAATATTTCTTTTTGATATAATGCTTATTAAAGCAAAAGAGAAATTGTGAAAAGGCATTCTATGATGCTATCGGCATTGAATTCAATAAAAAAAACGAACAAGAAGATCTCAAAATCTGCTTACTCAGGGGTGCTAAATGGAAACGGAATGTTATTCAGCATTTATTAGCTACCGTCACAAAGAATTCGACACAAATATTGCACAGAAAATCCAAAGTTTTTTAGAACATTATAACATCCCTCCGCAAATTGCTAAAAAAACCGGATATAAACATGTTAAGCGTATTTTTCGTGATTCTGATGAGCTACCAACTACCATTAGCTTACCTGAAAGTTTAAGGAATGCGCTCGACAATTCTGATTTTTTGATAGTAATTTGCACACCGTCTACGCCTGATTCTTCGTGGGTTACTGAAGAAATCAGATACTTCGCAGATAAACACAATTGGGATAAAATTCTTCCTGTTTTAGCGTATGGTGAACCGATTGACTCATTCCCAAAGATTTTGCAAGAACATTCTGAAGAAATTAGCAGACACGAAGATGGCTACTTTAGCACGATTACTTCGCTGCCTTTGGCTGCGGATGTTCGTGGGAAAAACAACAATGTTATTCGAAAAAAAATTCGACGAGAGGGATTGCGTCTTGTATCTGCTATTCTTAAGTGCGGTTATGATGAATTGGTTCAGCGGCACAGACAATATAAATTTAGATTATTATCGATGTTTGCCGTAGCATTATTCATTGTGCTGTCCAGTATTTGCTTCATGCTTCTACGTCAGAATCAAAGAATTCGCGAGAACTATCAAGCCATGCAGATTAACCAATCATACTATCTGAGCGATGTCTCAGGAGATTTACTAAAGAGTGGAGATCGATTGGGCGCAGTTCAAGTAGCGATGGCTGCTTTACCAACTGAGAATCAAGAGCGCCCCTATATCGCAGATGCTGAATTAGCATTATCTAATGCATTATATGCGTACGAGAATGACAATACGCTACGAGCGGATGTTGCAATAAAAGGCAAATCTCAATTTGAGGATATAAAACTGAGCAATGACGGCCAATATATTGTCACTTATGATGTTGATGGCGTGTTCTGGTGTTTCAATACTAAAACAGGTGCAAATATTTGGGAAAAAGAACTTGACCTAAATGATTCTGTATTTACCGTTTATGGATTCAACTTTGTTGACAGTGAAAACGTAGTTCTAGTCACCGGCCCCAAAAGGATATATGCATTAGCATTGTCTGACGGTTCCGTATTATGGCAATATTCGAGCAATGCGGATTATTGTGAAGATGGCGGTCTTTCAGTATCTCAAGACATATACGCCCTATATGAGCATAACGATAACCATAGCTTATCAGTATTACTATTTGAAACAGCGACGGGAGCATTGCTAAACTCATATAACTTGTATGAAGGAGACAGGGGGGTATATACCCAACCTGGGATTTTTTCTGAAGATGACTGTTATTACTTAGGGGTTTTTTCTACGGATTTAGAGCAAGATACGACCACAATTGTTCAGGTAGACATTATTAAAGGACAAACTTCCATTATTAGAAAATTGCAGCCTAAAATCAGTGCGGCTATATATGAACCAAAGAGAAATGACATAGTTTTAGTAACACTTAAAAATGAAAATAATAGCACGATTGACGATATGGTCGAAAGTCAGTTTTCGTATTCAACGATAGGAGTTAGGGTTGAGCGTATCGCGCAAGACTCAAAGAAAAACACTTGGGTTACGAATTATAATATAAATAATACGGTAGGCTGGGGGAAGCAAAGCATAAAGTATTGCCTGACGAATGGTGGAAGTGAACCAGTTTTCTTCTGCATTGTCGGCAGAGAACTATGCGTCATGCAAAGTAGCGATGGACAGATAATACAGGAGTCATACTTAAAAACTGGGATTGCAGGCGTATTTCAAACAACTGATCATCTTGATTGGGTGTTCTTAGCTCTTCTTGATGGAACATTCGATGCCTTCGACCCGGAAAGTGGTGCGCTGCTTTCACAATCAGGAATTCAATTCAATCTAGATATTGCAACTTCGTGTGTAGATATGCAAAGTGGAACATTTGCGGTTATTTCGCCTTCAAGATACGAGATCGTTGTTTTCCGTTTTATAGGTGACGAGCATGCCGAAGAGATAATGAATATTAAGGGAGAAATCAGCGAAATAGAGTACTTAAACACGGAAGAGAAACTCCTTGTATTCACGGATGATGTAGACTCCGAAATTAGTAGCAAAGGCTTTATTCTGGATGTGGTGACACAAAAAGTAGAAGATTCCTTTGTGATAAAAAAAGTGGCGAAATTCTTTGGTTTCTTAAGCCAAGAAACATCGTTTGTGTATCAAGCCAATGATGAGAAGTATTATGAATTTAACTGGATTACTGGAGTGAACAAAACTTACCCAATACCAGATCGTATTGACTTAGCTTTGTGTGATGTAGTCGGGCATAATGGGAACTATGCCTTACTAAATGTTACATCAAGTAATGAAGGCGCAAGAACGCTGCACACCGCAGAGTTTTTTATACCTAAGACAAAAGAATTTTTTGCATTTGACATACCTGCTGAAAACTCAGATTTACTTTATTCAAAAGACGAAACATGGGGTGAGAATGGATATCTTGCCTTTAGACTTGAAGGAGAAGAACATCAGAATTTGTATTTTTTTAGTACTGTGACGAATCAACAATATGTCGTTGATGCTCTCGGACAAGCAGAGAATGGATACTTAACAGCAATGGCAGACACTAAAGATCTTTATGCCGAATTCGATAGTGACCGATATCTGCGCGTCTATCAAATTCAAAATGGAGAATGCGTTGTTGCATTGCCGTTTGAAACTAAAGCCGTGAACTGGTTAAAATTTTTCCAGAATGATGAGAAAATTCTTTGTGCTTATGGTGACAATAAGTTAATGATAATCAACGTGAAGACAAATGAAATTGATGCAGATATATCGCTAGACTATGACTGCTGGTATGAAGAAGAGGATGTTATATATTTTGATCATGCCACTAATGAGCTTTTTTTATCAATGGATATTTATGGTGGTGTAATCATAGATACAGAGTTATATTCAGCGAAAGCTTACGTTAATAGAAACTGTATGTTTTTCCCTGAGTATCAGTACTTACTGGCTTTGAGTAGTAATGCGATAGAAAAGTAT
>MKRK01000222.1:0-3299 GCA_001896915.1 Clostridiales bacterium 43-6 | reverse complement strand
AAGTATCCTAGTGATGTCGTGAAGCGCCACTCCCATAAATACCAGAAACAAACACTCCGGTATATTATATAACTCCGTGATCGGCTGTTTAACTAGACAAGGACGAGCCCGAAACCTTATCTCTTAGTTGTGAGTTGGTTGATTTTCCTTGTGATAAGAACAATTCTTTTGTACAATACCAAAGAATGCTGCACTTAACAGATTGTATCTCAATAGTTCATATGTGCTTGAGGTAAATTTTATTGAATCTTTCATTATTCAAAAACGGTAGTCCAACTAGGTTTTTTAGATTAATATTCGTTATATCTGCCCTTGCTTTTGCTGGGTTATTGTCTGTAAAGAGCACTATTGTTTGGATTGTCGTAAGCGTCCCTTTTGTTATTATTGCACTTATATTTTTATCGTTTCGTTCCCGTTTCCTCGATGTTTTGTTTGAGAATTTATCAAATCCTCGCATTGCCAGCAGCGCTATGTTGGCCGCCTATGGATCGCAATACTACGCTTCGGTTTTTCAATCGCGTTTAAATAATCTAGCAGCTGAAATTAGCAACCATAATTTATATTCAATTATTACTCACTTTGGGGCTCCGTTGTCTTTTCTCGCTGGTGTGATTTCCTCCTTAGCTCTTTTTGTTTATCTTTATTGGTTCATAACTTGGTTTTCTGCTCTATTGAAACGACTAATAGTAACACTTTCAAAAGTCGAACGCTGGTTCATATTATGCTCAACAATTCTATGTGCAATACTAATTATAATTGTTTACACTCGTACTTCTCTTTTTTTTGAGCCAAATGCTTATGCATCAAACGGTGTTGATAAGGTTGATATTCTTTATACAACCGACACCTCGTCACTTATAGGACAAAATGTATTCATAAACATTAGCGCAAGGGAAAACGATATTCGTCAACCACTATTTGGGATTTTTTCAGCACCTTTCGCTCTTATCGCGGGATTAGGTGCTTCGCTCTTGCACATTCAGAACGCATACTGCATGTTGCTTCAAATTATTCAATCTGCGCTTCTCATTCTTTCATTGGCTATGATAAGCAGCATGATGCCTGCAAATGAACCTCTAGGTAAAATTCTTTTTCTATTGGTAACTATCACTCTGTTTCCTACAATGTTGTTTGCATTGAATATTGAACAATATATAATGCCTGTTTTTTGGCTCATCTTATTAATCTGGCAGTTTATTTCAAATGATTCAGGTTCGAAAAGTGTAACTTGGGTTGCAGCATCAGGTTCAATGTTGACTAGCGGTATATTTTTGCTATTAGCTTCCTCTTCCAAGTCTTGGCGCGATCGCATTAAAGATTATAGCCGTTCAATTGGATTGTTTGCGTTCATTTCACTGATTTTCGGTCGTGTACCGATGATCTTATCATCCACAACTTCAATAAAGAGCCTGCTTGTTTTCTCTGGAAGTAAATTGCCGTTTATTGAACAGTTAAAGCAATATGTTAGCTTTGTATCCTCCTGCTTATTAGTTCCGTTATCCAGAATTGTACAGTACTCACCAACTAAAATTGCTTATCATCAAAGTGCAGTTTCACAATGGAGCATTCCCGGATTGATTTTCCTGATCTTAGCCTTTACTGGTTTTCTAGTAAATCGAAAAAACACTTATTACAGAATTTGTTTCGGATGGATAACCTTTTCTTTCTTACTTCTTGGCGTGTTTGGGTGGGGCACGGCTGAAAATGGGTTGTTGCTATATACGTTATATTTCTATTGGGCGTTTTTCTCGTTGATAGTAGCATTAGTATACCGGCTATTCGCTAATAAAAAATGGGTACGGTATACTGTGTTGATATTCGGATTCTTTGCACTTCTATTTTTCAACAGCTCAGGATTGGCCAAGATACTTGATTTCGGGATTTCGTTTTATCCCCTTCAATAGGCGGACAATCGTTCCATTTATAGCCGCAAGGGCATAATAGCGTGTCACCCGTGCAATAATCGAAGAATTTGTTTTCCGTCAAATAGTTAAATATGCTGTTGCTCATCTTGACTTGCTCACTAAAAAGATAGTCAAGCGTGAATGAGAAAAATCGATGCTCAGATAGCTTCGGCGAAACAAACCGGCAATGCATTCATCTCTTCTATCGTCGAAGAATACTAAGAAAACATGATCACAATACACGATAGACCTGTTTTCTGGCATTCGTCTTTTTCTCACGCGTCTGCGGCTTTTCTTTTCACCAAACTACACGTTCCCGATCACATCCCCTTCTGGATCATCCGCTTGTTCCGGATGATGGCAAATACATATCCTGTGTGGTCGAAACGCGACTCTGACCGAGTCTGCGGGAATTGGGTGTTGGATCAACATTATTATGATAAAGCATCGAACTATTAATCACTTAATTCACATTTGACCTGATGAAGTGTTCGCTTCTATAATCGAGTTGGACGACATGAATGCTTTTGCAACAACTGCCTTAACACCGGATTTTAGCCATGTTTAGCTAATGCTATAGAATTTCTTTGCGATGTCTCCAGTCAATAGAATCAGTACCTGCTTCCGACAACGGGTGCTACACACTTTTTCATCAACGGCTGCATCGAATCCATCTGTCCTATGTACCATCACACATACCTTACGAGGCGAATATGAAAAAATACCTGAAGCTCCTGCGCGTCAAGCACTACATGAAAAACCTCCTGATATTCTTGCCGTTTATCTTCAGCGGGCAATTCTTCCAGTCGCACTATCTAGCCAGCGCTATGATCGGTTTCTTTGCGTTCTCCCTGCTTTCCTCCGCGATTTACATTTTTAACGATATCCGCGACGCCGAGAGCGACCGCATGCATCCCACGAAGAAAAACCGTCCCATTGCAAGTGGCGAAGTCAGCAAGCGCGCGGCCTACATCACTGGCGCATGTCTGCTCATCGGCGCTGCAGTGCTGCATTGCTTCACGCTTGCGTTGCAGTGGTATGCTTGGTTATTTTTAGTTGTATACTTCGTTCTTAACCTCGCTTACAGCATCAAACTGAAAAATGTGCCGATCGTAGATGTCGCAGTGCTCGTTTCGGGCTTTGTGTTGCGCGTGTTCTATGGTTCCGCATTAGGCGGAATCGAAATCTCGCGCTGGTTGTACCTGACTGTTATCGCAATGTCATTCTATTTGGGGCTTGGCAAAAGAAGGAATGAACTCATGCGGCAAGGCGGTGATGCCAGTCGCGGTGTACTCAAATTTTATACGCAGAATTTTCTGGATAAAAACATGTTCATGTGTCTTGCCCTCACGGTCGCGTTCTACTCTCTATGGGCGATTGATCCTGTCACAATCG
>MKRK01000221.1:3729-7476 GCA_001896915.1 Clostridiales bacterium 43-6 | reverse complement strand
TGCTGATTGAAATGATGAAAAGCAAAATCCACCGTGCGGTGGTCAAGGAAGCAAACCTGAATTATGTAGGCAGCATCACCATTGATGAGGCTTTGGTTGAGGCGTCGGGAATGCTACCGAACCAAAAGGTGCAGGTTGTGAATGTAACCAACGGAAACCGGCTGGAAACCTATGTGATCCATGGAGAACGGAATTCGGGCATGGTCTGTCTGAACGGTGCAGCCGCACATCTGGCAAGCCCCGGTGATATTATAATCATCATCGCTTATTGCTTTTTGGACGAAACAAAAGCGAAAGATCACAAACCCAAGGTTGTGTTTGTGGACGGATACAATAAAATCGTAAATGCGGATATAACCGAGACAGCCGGTCAAATGCTCTAAGGATTTAATGTTGGCTTAATGCTCGCTTAAAACAAACAAAACATAGATTTAAGATAAACAAAATAGAAAGAAAATATTCATTTAACATATTCATTCTATACTGTCCTCATAACATATTAGGAGGAAATAGAATGAAAAAAATACTATCGTTAGTTTGTTTGCTTTCATTGATATTCAGCATCACAATGCTAGCATCATGTAACAGCGCATCAACCTCAAGCAAGCAAGATGCACAAGTGGAAACCACAACGGTGGAAGAAACCACAGCAGAAATCGTGACGCAAACAACCTCAGACGGTGCCACTACCATTGTAACAGATTTGCCAACTACAACTGCGGTACGCACAACCGTAAACACCAAGGTTTACGGAACAACCAATGTTGTAAGGCAAACCTATGCAACCACCACTACAAAAGCAAAAACAGTCAGCCCGATTTATACCAGTGTACAGTCCGGTACATATACCTCTTCCAGACTGCTCATTTTATCCACCGGCACAACGGGTGCTACCATCTATTACACAACAGACGGAAAAACTCCAACAACCAGCAGCGCAAAATATACAAGTGCAATCACAATCTCAAAGGATACAACCATCAAAGCAATCGGCATTAAATCCGGATATACCAGCAGTGCAGTGATCACCATCAGTATCATCATTAAAATTCCGGTACAGCTTCCGGGAAACATCACCGCCAGCGGTTCTACGGCATTACAGCCCCTATTGCAAGCAGCCACTCCTTTGTTTAAATCTAAATATGCATCCACCTTCAGCGGCTCCGTGACCATCAACGGCGGCGGTTCCGGCACAGGTCTGTCCGATGTTATGTCCGGTGCTGTGGATATCGGTAACTCCGATGTTACACCCGCACAGGCAGGCAAACCCGGCGACGGTCTGCTCGACCACAAGGTTCGCGTCGTGGGCGTGGGTCTTGCTGTCAGCGACAACGTATATGCAAGCTTGAAAAACATCAGCTCCAACGATTTGACCGCTATCTACAACGGCACAAAAACCAACTGGAACCAGATTGCGGGCTGGACAGGCGGCAGCTTACCCATTCAGGTATATTACCGTAAATCAGGCTCAGGCACAAGAACCCTGTTCGAAACCTACGGTTCTTTCGTAAAACTTTCCGATGCACAAATCGCTACCATGGTAAACTTCACCAAGAAAGAATCCAGCGGTGACTTGGAAACAGCCATCAAAAACAATCCCAACACCACCGGTGCCATTGGTTATGAAACACTTCCATACTGCAAGGATCTGAAATTACTTTCTCTTGACGGCGTAACTTGCAACTATGCAAACATCTATACAGGTGATTATAATATTTGGGGCTATGAGCACATGTATACCAAAGGAACACCCAATGTAACGGTTCAAACCTTTATCGATTTCATCACCTCTGCCGATATGGCCAAGACAATCACAGACAGCGGCTACGGCTCAATGAGCTCCATGAAGGTTTCCAGATAACAAGATAAATCCTACACAATATAAACATCTTTCCGACAGAATACCACCGATTTTTCGGTGGTATTCTGTTTTCATCTCCCGACGCTATTGTGTCGGATCTGACATTTTGTTTTCCGACAGATTTTTGTTTTTAAAATCGATTTAAATCGGATTTAACATTCCTTTAACATAATGCAATTACAATGTGGGTATATTATGTATGATCGGAAAGGAATGATTTTATTCATGAAAAAAATAATTTCAATGGTTTTAGTGGTTTGTTTGGTGTTCAGTATTGCAATGCTCACCTCCTGCGGTGGTGAAAAATCAAGTAGTGCAAACGGACTGAGCGGCAGTATCAAAGCCGACGGTTCCACCGCATTGCAGCCTCTCTTGACAAAAGCTGTTGCACCCTTCAAAACCAAATATAATTTCAGCGGTTCTGTTACCATCAACGGCGGCGGTTCCGGCACAGGCTTAACTGATGTCATGTCCGGAGCGGTAGATATCGGCAATTCCGATGTGACACCCGAAGAAGCAGGAAAGCCCGGCGAAGGTCTTGTGGATCATCAGGTTTGTGTGGTTGCTGTGGGTCTTGCCGTCAGCAACAACGTTTACGAAAAGATAAAGAGCATCACCAGCGAGGATCTGACGGCTATCTTCAATGGCACAAAAACAAACTGGAACCAAATCACCGGTTGGACAGGCGGCAGCCTGCCGATACAGGTGTTTTACAGAAAATCGGGCTCCGGCACCAGAAAGCTTTTTGAGAAATACGGCTCTCAGGTTACCTTGACCGATACCCAGATATCAAAGTTTCCCAACTTCACAAAAAAAGAATCCAGCGGCGACTTGGAATCCGCTATTGTTTCTACTCCTGCCGGCGTGGGTGCCATCGGATATGAAACCCTTCCCTACTGCAAGAGTCTCAAGCTGCTCGCTCTGAACGGCGTGGCTTGTGAATATAAAAATGTGTATACCAACGATTACCTCATCTGGGGCTATGAGCATATGTATACCAAAGGCACTCCCAACAAAACAGTACATACCTTTATAGACTATGTCATGTCTGAGGAATTCGCACCGACCATCATTGAAAACGGATATGGTGCCATCAGTGAAATGAAAATCACACGGAAATAAGGAGCGCACTGTTTTGGTGCTTTTTCTGCAGAGCGGTTATGTCATTACGGAAGGTGGGACAAGAGCATACATCTGCTTTATCATGAATCATGAGACAAAGCAATATGCTCCTACATATGAAATCAAAATTTTTAAAAGAAACCTTGGGAAAATGGACTGTGTCGGTCATCGGATTTTTTATCATCATTCTGACACTGGTCATCACCTATTTCCTGTTTTATAAAGGACTGGCAACCTTCACGGTTCATAAATTTTCCGTGTTCGACTTTTTATTGGGTGAAACATGGGAGCCGGACAGCAACAAGATCGGTGCGGCTGTTTTCATCAGAGGAACGGTTCTTGTTTCCCTGCTTGCCATCGCATTGGCCACACCCTTCGCCATCGCCTGTGCAATTTTTATGAACGATATATCCCCCAAGGTGGGCAGCAAATTTCTACAGCCAGCCATTGAGATTTTTGTAGGGATACCTTCCGTTGTATATGGCTGGGTGGGTGTCACCGTACTATGTCCTTTTATCGCCAGAAGCTTTCATATCACATTTGGCAACGGACTCAGCGTTCTTGCCGGCGGTATTGTGTTGGCTGTTATGATTTTCCCCACGATTACCAGCGTCTCGGCCGACGCTTTGCGAAACGTGTCTAAGGATTATAAAGAGGCGTCTTATGCCCTTGGTTCCACCAGATGGCAGATGCTTTCTAAAATCGCCCTTCCCTCTGCGTCGCCCGGGATTTTTACCGGCATTGTGCTGGGACTTGCCAGAGCG
>MKRK01000221.1:0-3631 GCA_001896915.1 Clostridiales bacterium 43-6 | reverse complement strand
GACAATACCCCGGCAAAGGACAGTCTCTGGACTATGGCGTTATTGCTGTTTGTCATTTCCTTTCTCTTTATTATCGTGATCAGGCTGATTGGCAGACGTGCCGGAAGGGGCGCTAGATAATGGACATGCTCAATAAACATCACAAAAAGAATAAAATAATCGATAAATCCGCTACCGTGATTCTATACATCATCGCAATTTTCTTTTTAAGCTTATTGGCAGCGTTAACCGTTTACATCCTCTATATCGGAATCAGCTCCATGAAGCCCGAATATCTTGGTTTTGGGATGAACGGTCTTGGGGTCCAGTTGTTCAACACGATATATATTGTTATGCTCACGCTTATTTTATCCATTCCATTGGGAATAGCAGCAGGCATTTATTTATCGGAATACGCCAGCGACAATGCGCTGACCGGGCTGATCCGAATCTGTATCGAAACGCTGTCTTCCCTGCCTTCCATTGTCATCGGACTGTTTGGCTTTCTTGTTTTTGTCTTATTGACGGGCTGGTCATGGACAATCATTGCCGGTGTGCTTACCTTGTCTGTTCTTTCTATTCCGCTGATTACCAGAGTGACAGAGGATGCCATCCGGGAGGTTCCCCAGGGCTACCGGGAAGGCAGCTATGCACTGGGCACCACAAAATGGCAGGCGATTGTGAAGATCCTGCTGCCTGCGGCATCTCCGAGAATTATTACAGGTATCATTCTTGCGGCAGGCAGAGGCTTTGGAGAAGCGGCTGCATTGATGTTTACCGCCGGTATGTCCTCAGACGTCAGTTTTTCCAATTGGAATCCCTTGTCCACCACATCTCCCCTGAATATCTTCCGACCGGCTGATACATTGGCGGTCAGGATATGGTATCTGAAAAGCTCGGCGATTTTTGATGATAAATTTCTGGTTGCCAACATGGCTGCCGCCATGCTGATTGTCCTTGTGCTGGTGTTTAACTTAAGCTCAAGAATCGTTGGCAGCACGCTGGAACGCAAAATGATGGGTAGCAATAAACTCAAAAAGAATAAAAAAAGCTAGTTTGAACATCCTGATAAAACCATCAGACGTCTATGGACGCCTGATGGTTTTTGTTTTTAGAATAAAACATCAACGGATATGGAATAATGGTAACAGAATGGTTGAATATACCCAAAGGAAACGAAAGGAACGGGTTTATCATGGCGAAAGAAAGTGCATATTTTATCATTGAAAATTTAAAAGGGAAACACAGCATGAAGGATATCAAGCAGGAGCTTGGTTCAGCACCCGGGGTGATTTCTGTTGCGGTCAATACAGAAACCCATCGGGTTGCCATTGATTTTGACAGCACAGGAACCGATCAAAAGCAATTGGAAACAGCATTGGAGAACATTGGATATCGCATTACCGATGAAACACTAGAACAGCATATTATGTAGACAGGAGGATGTTTATGCCCAAGGATAGCCAGGTGGACAACAAAAAGACCAGAGCGGAAAAAGCAAAAGGGCAGACGCCGCTGACCAAAGAAAATCAAAACCAAAGCAGAACCACCAAGAAACAATCTGCCGACAGAGGCGATGTTTAAGAAAAAAATACTCGTTACCAAACACCCCTGACAAAATGGGTTTTATGTCCCCGGGCATAAAACCGGGAAAGGACATAAATGATACGTTATGAAAAAAGATAATAACAAAAACAGAAAAAGCAATAACTTAGTTGGAAAAGCGGAGCATAAAAATATCAAGCATGACCCCGTCGCAGAAAGCGCCAGAACAAAATTCGGTCTGAACCCACTGGACAACAGCAATGAAAACAAACGCTGATTTGTTTTCGGATATCGAGCAACATTTACTCAATGATGATACACCCTCTGAATATCTCAAAAACCTTGCGCTTGAACCGTACTTTGCAGCCTCTCCCTTTTCCCTGTTGTTACTGCAAAAAACAACGGGACAATCCAAAAAATATCATCCGGAGGGTAGTGTGTGGAACCATACCATGCTGGTGGTGGATGCAGCAGCAGGTGTCAGAGAGTATAGCAGCGACAAAACTGCATTGATGTGGGCTGCACTCCTTCATGACATCGGAAAACCCTGGACCACCCGTTATAACAAGGGGAAAATCACATCCTACCACCATGAAACAGTGGGAGCCGATTTATCGGAAAAGCTACTGACAGAATGCGGTGCCAATCCGGATCTGATCAAAAAGGTCAAGGCTCTTGTGCGCTGGCATATGCAAATTTTGTATGTGTTACAAAATACACAGTTTCAAGAAATAGAAATGATGAAAAAAGAAACAGACATCACAGAGGCTGCATTGCTGGGATTCTGCGACCGTGTTGGCAGAACCGGCGCCGACAGGGAAGCAGAAGAGGAAAATAGAAAACGTTTCATAGAAAAATGCAAAAAAATCGGCTGACAAAATAGTCAGTCGATTTTGTTTTGTTAAAATATGAAAATTCGCCCTTTGTCCGCCTTTCTAGTAACGAAATGTAACCCCAGGCATAAAATGTATTGAAGTTCACGCCTTCAAAATAAATTTTTATAGGAGGATTATTTATGGCGGATCAGAAGTTCAACAACGGTACTGCGCCGGGCTGTTTCAAAGAAGCTGTATGTGTCGATGTTAACCGTATCTATGATTCGTGCTGTGATAGAGATTGTCTCGAAGACTTAAGAGTATACTTTTGTGAAGAAGGACAAAGAGCTATCCAGAATGCAATCAGCGTTCGGGTGAAGTCGGCAGAAATATGCAAAGTAAACATAGATGTTGAACCTGTTACATTCAACAGAGGATTTTTTGCTTGTGATTTAACATTCTTTATTCATGTGAAAGCAGAAGCGATTATGTGCAACAAATCCATCTGCGATCTAAACGGCATCTGCGTTTTCCAAAAGAAAGTCATTCTGTTCGGCAGCGAGGGCTCAGTCAAAACATTCTGCAGCCAAGCTGATATTGGTGATGACGACGAAGTTACAACAGAAACCACAAATCTGCCCACTTGCTGTGTCGACTGCGTCGCCCCGGTTGTTCTGGGTTCCAAGGTTTGCGAGGTTTGCGAATGCAAAGACCCGTGTCACATTTTCCCGCGCAGCGTATTAGCGAAAATGAACGGCGAGCCTGCGTTTGACCGTGATGACAACAAGGCCTTGTTTGTAACCCTGGGCTTGTTCTCTATCGTTCGTTTGGAAAGAGCTGTTCAGCTGCTTATCCCGGTCTATGATTTCTGCATTCCAGAAAAAGAATGCATTGCAAACAGCGACGATCCCTGTGATTTGTTCAGCAAGCTGCAATTCCCGATTGATGAATTTTTCCCACCCAGAGCCTGCGACCTTTTGGGCAAAGACAGAGAAGGCGGCTGCAGCCGCTGCTAGTTAACTGCTAACTGATATAAAAAGACGCTGTGTCTACTGAACAAACCCCCAAAAACGAACCATGTGATTACATTGTTTGACATATGGGATGTTGTTCAGTTTTGGCACACGCGTCTCTTTTTTTGTGCAGTGCATCCTGTGATCCCAGCTCCAAGATCTTATCCTGAGATATGAGCAGTCATGATTCCCGCAGGATTCATAAAAGATTTAATACGCTTAATTCATCCTTCATTTATCCTTATAGGGGCAGCCTCACTGTAAAGGTCGTTCCCTTTC
>MKRK01000220.1:6048-6361 GCA_001896915.1 Clostridiales bacterium 43-6 | reverse complement strand
GTGTGCTCAATGATTTTCAGCCCATGCCGATATTGATCCAGACTGATATTTAGCTTCCTTGCAGCAAAAGCATCCTTCAATCGCTGCAGCTTTTCATCAGGGTTTACCCAAGCGCCGGAATCGAACATGCTCCTCTCAAGAAACATAAAGCCATGGGAGCCCTTCATCTGCTCCATCAAGTTGCTTCCATTATACCCGCTTGCCCCTCGATTTGCAACCGCATTTATAACCGGATAGCGCAGTCCGTTACCCGCCACAGGATTCACAGTACTGCTTGTTACCCCCGAGGTAACCTTGCCGTACGGCATCCCAT
>MKRK01000220.1:0-5911 GCA_001896915.1 Clostridiales bacterium 43-6 | reverse complement strand
TCCGGCACACTGCTCTTCGGCATCAGCCAAAGCCGTCTCTTCGGCCCATGGGCTTCCGGCTCAGTGCTAAATTGGTATTGAGGTGATAGTGACGAAGATGGCGTGCTGAGGGATATTACATAATTGCAATCTCAATCCTGCAGACAAACAGACGACCACCCATTTGTACGGGCGGTCGCCTGTTTATAATACGAAATATAAACCTTATTGTTGATAAGGGCACTGATCCTTCAATCGTTCTTGTTCTGCAAGAGTTGCCTGAATAAGATCATCTGCTACTTTTTCAGCATATTGCTTATGCTCATCTTGAGGATAAAAGTAAAATATTTTTTCTAGATAATTAAATGCGTTGTGTTGTAGTTTTTCTAGTGTGTGTTTACACTCATCTGGTAAATAAATTGCTTCTATTTTATGTTGAAATTCTTCTACTCCAAAATTTCCAGCTTTATATGCTTGGCAAACATCAATAAGTTTTTGCAAGTTTTTCATCAATTTCTCCTTTCATTTACTTGTATGTAAGTATAGTTACAACTGCACCTTGTGAATTTACAATTACTTCAACATCGCCTAACTTATGCGAATAATTCCCTGTTCGATGCTGATACTCTGGTTGTGTAGAACTTATAACATCTTCTACATATTGAGGAGCTATACTTCTACCATAGTCTTTCCCATTTAGACCTTGATATATATATATATATGGACCAAAACGCTTCCCAATTGGTTGCAGTCTATCGACTGCATGTTTTGAGTACAACCTATTACCAACCTGAGCATATGTTTGTCCATTTAAGCTAACCTTTTCATAATTGTTCCAACTATCCCATGGTATTTTATTACTCCCCGCACCCTCAATGAGCAGTTGATTGCTTCTCTCACCCGCACGGTTGGCATTCCCGCCGCTGAGACTATCCCGGACCCTCTTAGAAAATATCCTGGCAAACTCTTTTTGGGTGTGCTCAATGATTTTCAGCCCTTGCCGATATTGAGCCAGACTGATATTCAGCTTCCTTGCAGCAACTGTATCCTTCAATCGCTGCAGCTTTTCATCAGGGTTTACCCAAGCGCCAGAATCGGACATGCTCCTCTCAAGAAACATTTGGGGCTGTTTCAGTTATTCCTTGACCTTGTCAACGCCCAAAGTAACATCAATGCCATCATGATAATTGAAAACTTCATCATCAGATAACGACTCTGTGTCAGAGTCGTTAGTAACGTTATGCATGATAAAGATGGGGTGTTAAGCGATATTTCATAACCGCAAGCTCAGTCAGAATAATGCAGACAACCGCTCATATCAATGGGCGGTTGTCCTCTCCTGCTTATTCGTTAAATAATTCCTTTCACAAGTTCATTAAATGTATCAGTCATAAAATAGTTATTCGACTCATCATCTGAGCATTCAAACTCATAAGTATCATCCCAATAACTTATGCACTGATTATTAGGATAACAGTTCAAAACAATAAATCCATGTTCATAACTATGCCCAATTATTATCATTCCTTCACGCATATCATGCTTATAATCATCTGTCCATTTTTCAATATCAAGATCCGTGTTGCCAGTATTAATACCGAGTAATATATCCACATGAATATAATTTTTCAAATACCTGACATAAACATTATTATCATCATCAAGCTCTACATCTCCACCATTATAATCAAGTAGAAAATTAATATAATCATCTGGGAGTTTTACGTCATATTTTTTTTCTATCAATCGAATGTCTTCCATTTTAGCCTGTCCAAAACTTTTAATTGCCATTTAAATTCTCCTCTTATTTCATTTCTGAAATTCCGCCTCTATGAGTAAACTGCTTATGAATATCCCTGTTCACTTCCTGCAATGTTCTGCCATTCTCATTATGATGCCAAGTGCTATCAGGACTTTTAGGTTGAGTAGTAAGACGATCAGCTTTTTTAAAGTCAGCAGTTCTATTACTAAAACCACCAATATCAACCTCTTGTTTCACATAACCAGAACCTTTAAAGTCAGGATAACCATTCTTGTAAGTAACGGAAGTGCCCTGTGCATTTGTATATTTCCATGCCCCGTTTTCAATGGTTGTTCGCCCATGATTATCCAGCCATTTTTCCGGTGCCGGAGAGTATTTAGGTTTTGTCTCCAAGATATCAATTGGTATCGTTGAACCTTTTGAGAATGTCTTCCCCGCACCCTCAGAGAGCCGTTGATTGCTTAAGGTGCTGTTATTATTCAATACTGTGTTTATGGAAATACTTCAAGTAGTATTGACGATCGTGAGATAGCATTGTGAAACCTATGTACTAAGATAGATATTTCTCTTTCCATTCATTGTGTCTATTTGTATCTGATTTTAATTCAAGATTATCATAACCAAATTCAGTTTTAAATTCCCCAGTTGATTCAAGTAAAAAAGTTAAAGAAGTCCACTTGCTATCAGCTTGATCTGAATATTCAGAATTAAATTCTAAAATTAAATCAGAAACTTCTGATACATAGAGTAAATATTCTTTTCTACTCACGTTATATTTTTCGTAGATATCTCCACCTTGAGTGAAATTACTATTTCCCGATTCTTTAAAATAGAAGAGGTGAGTAACTACATCTGGCTCAATTTCCACATAAAAAATAATCGTGTCCCAAGCTACTGGAATGATATTGTCTAAAGCTTCAGCTAGTTTTTCAAAATATGATTCGTTTAAATTTTCAATCATTAAAATCAACCTCCTGCAATATTGTTAAATATTTTAAATTTCTTCTCGCCATTTATGACATATTCAACGATAAACTTAGATGGGCGCTGTGAGTTTCCACTATAAACTGTATCAATAAGAACTTTAACTTCCTTGCCTTCTTTTAGTGCATCAGCCCAAGTATTCTCCATAGCCTTCCATGCACCTTGATTCAAATTTCCATTCATAGGTACAAGATTATCATGATCGCCTGAACCTTCAAAGATACTCGCAATCAAGTGTCCGCCATGGTCGTCTGCAAGTCGATCTTCACGACCAGCTACTTTTTGAGCATAATCATTTCTTTTTCCATTGCCTAATTTTAAAGCACCTTCGACACTATCAATTCTACCAAGAGAACCTGTTTTATATAAATGTCCGCCTGTACTTTTGTATGATATATTTGGCTTTAAAGCTTTAATTCTTCCAACTTTTGTATACTGAGCACCATCCATTAATGCTTCAGCTGCATCATCAATAGCCTTACTCCCCGCACCCTCAGAGAGCCGTTGACTGCTTCTCTCACCCACACGGTTGGTATTCCCGTCGCTGAGACTATCCCGGATCCTCTTAGAAAAAATCTTGGCAAACTCTTTTTGGATGTTCTCAATGATTTTCAGCCCATGCCGATATTGAGCCAGACTGATATTCAGCTTCCTTGCAGCAACAGTATCCTTCAACCGCTGCAGCTTTTCATCAGGGTTTACCCAAGCGCCGGAATCGGACATGCTCCTCTCAAGAAACATAAGGTCATTGGAGCCCTTCATCAGCTCCATCAAGTTGGTTCCATTATACCCGCTTGCCCCTCGATTTGCAACCGCATTTATAACCGGATAGCGCAGTCCGTTACCCGCCACAGGATTCACAGCACTGCTTGTTACCCCCGAGGTAACCTTGCCGCCCGGCATTGCCGGGCTTTCGGGGCTTCTGGCATAAGTGGGCGCACATGTGGTGTAGGACCTAATAAAAATCTTACCGAGTTGAGCCAGAAACTCGGTTGCTTATTTATTGTACTTCTTAACCATTTTATGAATATATGATATATTCTCTCGCAATTTATTCGAATCTTCTAACTGATAATAGCCTTCAACCCCCCTATGAATAATTACATTCATAGTCGGATGATAATCTTTTTCTGCACATTTAACTAAAAAATCGAAAAACTGAGCAGCAACCGATGGGTCATATTGAAGCTTCTGTACCAATATAGCAATCATAGCGCTTTGAATTTGAACCGTACTTATCCTATTTTCTAATGAATATCCATTCAACGCTCCAAAACAAAAAGCTCCCATTATTTGCTTTTCTTGCTCATTCATTTTTGACGTGTCCGTCTTTGATGCACGAAAAATTTCGTCTGAGATGTAATTTGCCGCTTGAAAATATTCTGATACTTCCATCTTTTGTCCTTTCCGCAATTGTGTTGCTATCTTTTAAAATTAATCCGTCCTGGAATTCTTAGAACGAAGGAATCATTCGCTAAATCCATATTGTAATTGCTGTTTTGCCGCATTTTGAACTGCAACCTTTGCTTGAGCATCTGATAGTCCAGCTGCACGCAAAGAATCATATAATGCCGAGTTATAGTCCGAAATTTTTGGGGTGTCTCCGTATAGGTCTCCTTTGGATCTGAAATTGTTCCAAAAGCTTTCCAAGTTTTCATGCGCTGAATAGTGAGGACTTCCTACATCTCTAAATGCGTTACCTTCTAATTCCACGCACAACCCGTCATTTTTAGGTATTACATCTCTAAATGCAGCATCTTGGTTTAAGTGATGCGATTGTCCTATTACATCTGGATTATTCCGCATATTTTTATAAGAATCAATAAGGATATCAGAATCTAAACCTATACTCCCCGCACCCTCAATGAGCCGTTGATTGCTTCTCTCACCCGCGCGGTTGGCATTCCCGCCGCCGAGACGATCCCGGATCCTCTTAGAAAATATCTTGGCAAACTCTTTTTGGGTGTTCTCGATGATTTTCAGCCCATGCCGATATTGAGCCAGACTGATATTCAGCTTCCTTGCAGCAACTGTATCCTTCAACCGTTGCAGCTTTTCATCAGGGTTTACCCAAGCGCCGGAATCGGACATGCTCCTCTCAAGAAACATAAGGTCATTGGAGCCCTTCATCTGCTCCATGCACTTTACTATAAACTACATTTAGACCTACCTGGATTTCAAGATAAGTTTTCAAGTATATCGTTGATTCTATCCAAAAGATATGTCTCAAAGTTATCATACACACCCGTACAAATTTTATCCCCCGGAGACCACATTTCAACTTTCCCGTTCATAGATTGAATGCAGTATACCCACTCATCGCAGTTTTCGATTAAGATAACATCTTGTGGCAGTCCATAAGAACGGTACTTTATAGTCTCATCAACAAAGACCATTTTGCCGTTTTTCCCAATTCCAAGAACTTCGATACCACCGATTCCACCCTGTCCATAGTTCATTAAGAACCACTTATAGGTACTTGGAAGCTTAAGGTTAAGTCGAGTTTCTGCCTCACTTAACATACTATCTGTTACTTTAGCGTAAGTAAAATCACCTTTACTTTCATTTTCTTTTATTGTTTTATACAAGTAATCATACATATTAATTACCTCCAGTAATAAGGCTAGCTCGCCATTTCCAATAATTATACCTAAAATTATTATATTGCTTGTTTAACAAAGGATTGTTTCTGAAACTGGCACCGCTTTTAACTAAACCATGCAGTTGAGAATAATATTCTTGATGTGTAGTCTCTCGAAGTTCGGCCATTGGTCCGACTTCTTTTTGTAAAATGTGGTGCAACTCAACAGGATTTCTGTCAGCACCTATTGGTGGTTTTCCTGCTTGCATACGTTCTAAATTGGTTAACCCTGTTGTTTCATCAAAATAAACTAAATCAATGTCGTTTCTTTGATATACACGGCGGCTAACGTCTTTTACTTCTCCGTTAACTTTTACCGTGCCTTTATAATCTATTGGCGTATATATCTTGCCGGAAATCTTGTGCCCCGCACCCTCAGAGGGTAGTTGACTGCTTCTCTCACCCACACGGTTGGTATTCCCGTCGCTGAGACTATCCCGGATCCTCTTAGAAAATATCTTGGCAAACTCTTTTTGGGTGTGCTCAATGATTTTCAGCCCATGCCGATATTGATCCAGACTGATATTTAGCTTCCTTGCAGCAAA
>MKRK01000219.1:4060-5317 GCA_001896915.1 Clostridiales bacterium 43-6 | reverse complement strand
CTCATTTCTTATTTTTTCGCCATAGCCGGACAGGGGCGTATCCAGCCAGTTTGTTCCGTAATTGTAGCTGTTTATGTACTCGTATCCGATTTGTTCGCTGCGCTCTAAGAGGAGCACATTGCCCTTGTGAGAACAGGCGGCGCCAAGACCCAAAAATGTAGCGCCCAGTATGATGAGATCGTACATTATTCATTCACCTCCACACTATACATCCGTATGTTGTCCGCACCGTTTGTTTCTATAAATTCAATTTTGATTTCAGATACAAATAGTTTCTCAAAATTATGGCTGTTGACACGTTTGAAATTATCCCTGACCGCGAATGCCAGCCTTCCGTTTATAAATACGTCGTAGTCTTTTACCAGTTCCTTAAATGCGCATTCGGATGTTTTTTGGGTATGGCAAAGGTAAAAATCCAAATTGCTGTCAAATACCAATTTTAGATTGCTTATCTGCCGGTTTGGTTTTATGGTTACGGTCTCTTTTTTACCGTTTGAAATCCAAATATTCGGCAATCCGTACGGACGCCTGAATCCGTTGGTCAGATTGTCAGCATGATAAATATCCTCGTCAATTTTAAAGCAGAGGGTTTTATGCAGCCGTTTCCAAATAGCTGTTTTTACGCTCAAATCATCACAATTCAGAATACAAGGGTCTTTTGTTTCCTCGCATACCATACAATCGACGCCGCGTACATTTTGGGTGCTGGAAGCCAGTATGATATCTTCGTTTTTAAAAAGCAGGATAAATACTTTGTTTTTATCTATGCTTTGGTGAACCGGCAGCTCGACGGGTACGAAATCTGCAGTTTTAGAAAGTGTTATGCTATCTTCCTTTAATTTGATTTCCGGATTGTAATTTTCCCTGAAACGCGGCGCGTAAACTGCGTACTTTAAAACAGTGTCATTTTTTATTTTCATGATCAGGGTGATCTTATTTATTTTTTCAATAACAGGCACGATAACCGCTGAATTTTTTGCTAATGGAAGTTCGCCGTCACGATCGGTAATTTCACATTTTTTTGTAGATGAAACCGTAATGCATAAATCGGCATTTTCAGGAAGCGGTTTTCCGATAATGTATTGATCGTTTTTCATGATGGCGGTCTGCAGCTCGGTTAAATGTTTTTCATAAATACCGCGAGGGGTGGTTTGATGCTTTTTGCAAAGGTATGCTGCGGTACCCAGTGCTTGCCCCAGGGTGCTGAGCGTTGCCATTACCCGGGTGCTGCCAAATGCGATATGACTTGTAGACATG
>MKRK01000219.1:3654-4026 GCA_001896915.1 Clostridiales bacterium 43-6 | reverse complement strand
TGTTGATCTGCTCCTTGGAGAAAAAACCCTCCAGAGCGTGTAAATCGATAGACCAGCCGCCGTATCCAACTGTGTCCGGAAAATCATTTTGATTGATGATATCGTTTTGCGTCAATATGTAATCACCAACCAGCCGCCTGGATTCTCTCTTGCCCGGAATGCACGAAACATATTCCAAATCGTAATTCTGGGATTCATATTTCCCGCTGTTTTTAATATAATTCCAAATTCCGTATACCAGTTCACGATGTTTTCGTATGATGGTTTCGTTGTCTTCGATCTGATTCAGTTCACCGCCTATTTCATAATACCATAAAGCACGGTGAAAGAAATTGGCGGGAATCACTCTATATTCTAAAACGCCCGTTTTTT
>MKRK01000219.1:36-3430 GCA_001896915.1 Clostridiales bacterium 43-6 | reverse complement strand
TCATTTTCCATTTTTGCCGTATCAATATTTGTATTTAAAAATAATTCAATGTTTTTTTCCCTGTATACGAAGTCCAATAAGAGCGCATCCCATGAGTATCTGTTGGAAGACCTGTTCTTATATTTGTTTTCCAGAAGCAGTTCTTCAACAATCCCGGTTTCTCTTGCGTGAAAATTAAATTCCTGTGTGCCGGTAGCGCCGTTCACGTTTACATATTGTTCTGCTCCGCAATTTCCGCCGAGATACCCTCTGTTTTGAACCAATGCAACCCTGAGGCCGTGTCTTGCGGCTTGTATCGCCGAACAAATTCCGGCAAGTCCGCCTCCGACCACAACGAAATCCTTTTCGATTTTATAATGCTTAAATTCCATTCTGTTTATCATTGGTGCACTGCTTTCATTGAAAGCTTGTGTTCCAACCTCCGCCTTCCTGTGATTTTAAAATAATTTTATATGAAACGAAATACAAAGTCAATCCTATTTTATAAATTATGCCTGTATTATGCAAAAACAGGAAGCTTAGTTTGTAAATTGATGATGATTTTATAAATTAACTATTTTTATTCTCATAATCGTAGATGATTTTATAAATCAAAGCTTTACAATTCGGATAAAAAAAACTATAATAAATGTAAGAAATAAAAACTTGAAACACGAAGGAGTTTAATTATGAAAAAGGGAATTGACAAGAAAGGGTTCCGAATGGCCGTTCTGGCAGTTTGTATGGCGGCAACTGTGAGCGGTTGCGCGAAACCTGCAGGCAAATTGGATGAGTCGAAAAAATATGGTGATACATATCCAATCACTTCTGAAAAGACATTAACGGTTTGGGACGGTAATTCTTCGGTGTATCCGGATTATAAATCCTATACCGAGCAGCCGTACTACCAGGAGCTGCAAAAAAGAACAGGCATCAAGATAGAATTTACATTCCCGACAGCAGGGCAGCATAAGGAAGCATTTAACTTACTGTTATCTTCTAATAAATTGCCGGATATTATTCAGTATGACTGGCTTTTGCTGCCTGGCGGCCCTGAAAAATATATTAAAGATAAGTATATCATAGAGCTGAACAGCGCGGTCGAAAAATACGCTCCGAATTTGAAGGCATATCTGGAAAAAAATCCGCAGCAGGATAAGGCCGTCAAAACGGATTCCAATAAATACTATTGTTTTCCTCAACTGCAGGGGCCGGATTATCCGGGTGTTTATATAGGCCCGCTTGTCAGAACAGACTGGCTTGATGAGCTGGGATTAGCCGAACCCGAAACGATTGACGACTGGTATACCATGTTAAAAGCATTTAAGGAGAAAAAGGGTTCCACCGGTATTGCATATTCGGATTTTCATTTCGTATGGACCGGGGCGTTCTCGGGCGCTTACGGCGTGATCAAGGACTTTTATTTAGAAGACGGCAAGGTGAAATACGGGCCGATAGAGCCGGGTTATAAAGAGTTTTTGACCACATTCAGAAAATGGTATCAAGAGGGGCTGATTAATAAAGACATCGCAACCATGGATACCCAACTGATTGCAAAGCTTCTGACAAGTGAAAAAACGGGTACGGTAATCGGGACTACAGGTTCTTTGAACCAATGGATGCCGTCCCTTAAAAAAGGAAATCCGAAAGCAGAATTGGCAGGGGTGAAATATCCGGTTCTCAATAAAGGCGAAAAACCTAAATTCGGGCACAAAGACTGGGCGTACAAAGGTTTGGGCGCCGCTGCAATCACCACCCAATGCAAGGATGTAGAGCTTGCGGTGAAATTTCTAGATTATTCTTACAGCGATGAAGGCAGGATGTTCAAAAACTTTGGCGTTGAGGGCGTTACTTATCAGATGGTAGACGGACAGCCGAAATTTACAGACGAAATTATGAAAAACTTTGACAGCATTTTCAAATGGACAAATGATTATCAAAGTATACTGGATGCAAGGAAATTTAACCAGAGAATGTCTTCCCCGATCCAGCAGGCGGCAATCAAAACATGGAGCGATACGGAAATTTTGAAGTATAAAATGCCTTTGGTTACCGCAACGGCAGAAGAAAGTCAGGAAATATCCAATCTGATGAACCAAATCCAAACTTATATGGATGAAACAACCCTGAAATTTATTTTTGGTAACGAAGATATCTCCAAATTTGATGAGTATGTCGCTACAATTAAAAAATTGGGTATAGACAAAGTAATTGAAATGAAAACAAAGGCGGTTGAACGGTTTAATTCGAGGCAATAATTTTATAAGGTGCGGTTTGCGCATCTTTATCGGATGCAGGTCAATTATGATTACCGGGCATGGTGGTTTTGGAAAAAACTTTCCTATCAGATGAAATGCAGAGCTTACTTAGTAAAGTAAGCTCTGTTATACGGTTAAACTATTTGACATTGACTATGATTTGTGCTAAAATTAGCGGATGGAGGTGGTTTGTATGGCAAGGAAAAAAATGGCGGTAAAAAGTATTTACAGGCAGTGGCTTTTTTCTTATATATTAATATTAATTATTCCGCTGATTATCAGTATCGTTACTTATGTGCAGGCTGTGTCTGTCGTGAAAAGTGAGATCGGCAGAGCAAATAGCGCATTGCTTAAGCAAACAAAACATTCGCTGGATACAAAAATAGAAAATGTTTATAAGCTGGGGATGCAGCTGGAACGAAACCCCAGAGTAGAGGCGACGCTTCATATAAAGGATAATGTGGATGAAAGACAGCAAATCAACTTTTTTTATCTTGTGAAGGAATTAGAGCTGTATCTGGCGCAGAATGAGGATATCGGAAGCTTTTATTTATATTATAATAATTTGGATAAAGTCGTTTTTAATAAGACACAATTTTCTAAAGATATGTTTTTTGATGAATTTATTTCGGATGGCGGATTAACGTTTGCCAAGTGGACAGAAATCATGAATGTGAACCACAGAGGGTTCAGCCAAATGAATTTAACCCAGGCCGGCGGTAAAAAAACTTCTAATATTGCTTATATTCAGGCGATTCCTATCATCGGCGCCAATAAAGCTGCCACCTTGGTGGTTTTAATGGACGAAGAAAACATCAAGAAGCATTTTACAGATCAGGAGTGGCAAAAAAACAGTACCACTTTTATTATTGATTCCAACCATAATATTTTAGCCAATAACAGCAATATCAGCAGCTTGGATAAGCATTTATCAAAAATTGATTTGGAAAAAGACGGTGAAAAATATTACGATTTCGGGCAGGATGGTAAGTATGTTGTGACCTGCCTTACTTCTGAGGTTGCAGACTGGAGATATATCACAGCCACACCGTATAAGGTGTTTTGGAGCAATTTGGAATATCTCAAGCAGCTGACCATTTTCGGAACGCTTTTTTGTATATTGCTTGGCGCCGGACTTGTTTTCTTTATATTAAACA
>MKRK01000218.1:1381-5153 GCA_001896915.1 Clostridiales bacterium 43-6 | reverse complement strand
ATATTTTTGCTTTTGATGTCTGTCCAAAGTGCTTGATGACCTCCACGTGTTATGTCCCCCCATCTGCCAACAAATATCATAGCACTGCTTTCATTGGTTGTTAAACTTTCCCAATATTTAAGAAATGATTGAATCATTTCGGAATATGAAGCACCTTTAATTCTCCAATTCAAAAACATTGTATAGAATTTCTGTGCAGATTCATTCCGTAAGCGGAGTATACTTTGATAAGTAAAGTTTTGGCTATCAGTTGGTATATAAGCAAAAAACACTTTATCAATTACTGACATAAGAATGCCTGCATCATCAATAACAAAACTCTTATCTCTAAGTGTATCTACCTTATTTTGTAACGTATTTTCAACATCAAAAACAGGTATTTCATTAATATTATTAAGAAAACATTCTTTACCTATTTCAGTTGTTGCATACCTAATATTATCATTTTTCTCAACAACCCCATTCTCATAATTTTCAATAAATTCAAGTGCAGAAGTATAATTTTCTATATTATCTTCTGTTATTTCTGTTGATTTTAGTAATACATTTTGGGGGTCGTCAGCAATATATTTGTCTACTTTTGCAGTTCGAGATAAAAAATCTGATATATTTGCATTTGCAGAATAATACTTGCTATTAACAAGATATATATGTGGAGACAACTTATCCAAGGTACTATTACTGTGGAAAATATCACCAAACCTACACACTCGTCCTATCAAATTTTTAAAGTTTGATGGAGAAAGTAATCCTCGACCCTTTTTATTATCAAGTATAAACATCCTTTCTGCTGGCAAGTTTACTCCTTCTAATAATGTAGAGTTTGTTATTACATGCTCAATTTCAGCAATGTCAGAATACAGCTGTTCAATATACAGCCGGATTGAATCAGGGACAGAGCCATGATGGTAAATGATTCCTTTTCTTAGATATTGAAGCAAATTATATTGAGGATGAACATATTCAGCGATATCTTTGCAAGCCTTAATAATTTTAGGCGAATCTACCATGTCTCGGATGGCAGATAATCTCGTGGCAAAATCTTCAATGTCAACAGGTTTATTCAAATAAATTATATTTTTTGTGCTCTTCATATTTTCAACAAAAGATACCTCATCAACTAATAGTTCTGAGTTGATTTTGTAGAAACTATTCATAAATTGATCATACAATTGTAGTGTCCCACTACCTTGTTTTGAATCGTATATGTAGAACTTTTCGCTTTTAATAAATTCCTGTACATAAAACTCTCTATAGGTTAACTCACTAAATTTTATATTTAAATTCTTGGCTTCGTTCAAAAAGGGTGTAAGAAATTTCAAAACAACATTTGGATTGCGCTTTTCGAGCATAATAATTACACTAGCGAGTAAAACATCACGCTCGCTTTTATTTAATAAACTATGAGCTTCATCGACTATTACATAATCAAATGTAAGTGAAGAACTCTTCCTCAGAAGGCGTAAGAGCCTTTCTTGTGTCAATACAGCAATTATATTACTCTCTTTACCAGTATACATCTCTGGATGGGTAATTATTTTCGTTATCCCTTTGATTTTGGCGCTAGCAATTCTTTGTTTCGTTTGAGCAAGTAATGATTTTGTAGGAGTAAGGATACAGATATTTTTATCACTGCTCTGCTCTAACAAGGAAATTATAAGATCTGTTTTCCCATACGATGTTGGAGCCACTATAGATAAGCTATTATCTAAATTTTTATTAAAGAAATCCAGGAGATTCTTCTGCTCAAAGCTTTGATAAAGATTATTTTTTTCATAAATCTTCATAAAGGAATCATTTAGTTCTAAAAACAAAGATTCATTAAACAGTTCTTTGGAAATAGATTTGTAAATAAACTTTGATATTGGATATAATCCCATATTAATTGCTATTTCATACAAAGGGTGATAATCATTAGTTTCATTGCAGTATAGGACAACTATGCTGTAACCTAATTTCTGGACATATTTATCTTCACTATTAATCAAAATAACTGCTATAGACAATATCGTTTTATAATCAATATCCTCACCTGAGTTTAGAAGAAATTTTTCATATATTGGGGGAAAATTTGTATTTTTCAGGCGTTGGAGAGTTAAGTCTTTTTTCTTCACTATTTGCTCTCCTCCTTTAAAAACTGATAAACTTTATTGTAAGTTCCTTTCTGTAATGACAAAATAAAAATTTTTTTAAAATTATTCTCGCTCTTAAGCTCATTAGACTTGGTTTGTATTTTTGCGTCTATAGTAGGAGTAGATAACGGCGCAAAAAGAGCACTTACTAAAAAAACATTAATATCAGCACCTTGTACTGATTCTGTGGTGCCTTCCTTAGCTCCATAACCAGCCAAAATACTAACTACAGCATCTTTAAGATCCCTATAGTTTTCAAAAGCCAGCTTAGCATCATTGATGGCATTAAGCCATAGAGAACGATTTTCTTCCTCGTTGAGCCTTTTAATCAGGTCCCTCTTTGCTGTTCCAAGTAAATCATATGTTGTTTGATTCGAATCTTTTCCATCATGTAATTCACCAGATTTGACTTCTGTTATCCATATGGAATAATCAGATTTTGCGGAGAGAACCACATCAAATCCTTTTTTTATACTACGCTCTTCTTTGTTAAAGAAAGGGGAGACAATGTTATATTCATCAAAATATTCATTAATTATAATATGTGAAAGAAGTTCACCGATCATACCTTTTTGCGTATCGGGAGATTTATTCTCATAACGAACAAGAAATTCTACCAACGTATTTTTATAATTATAAATGTCCAAACCCGATTCACATGCAGATTTGCCATAACAAATAAAGGAGAGTTGTTCTCTTAAAAGCGCCTTAATAGTATCTGTTAAATTAGATATATGGCATAGCGCATATTCTGCTTTTTTGGTGAAAAAAATACCGTCCAAAGTTTTCATTTGTAAACCTCACAACCATCAATAATAATGGAAATACACCAACTGTGTCGACACAGAAATGGTACGTGCATTATTTGCTATCACATTGTTTTATTCTTCCATCCATGGGCTTCACCGCATCTTTTGGTATGGCCCAAGTAACTCCAAACCGAACAGTGCCCGGTATCTTGCCCTGTGCGCAAAGCACCTGTACCCGGCGTGGAGTGATTACCCATTTTTCCGCTGCTTCTTTCGATGTCATGTATTTCATTAAAAATATCCTTTTCGGAATAAATATTGTATATATTATATATCGCTACAGCGAATAAAGCAATCAAATTCATGTAAATTATGGAAAATTTCACAGTATTATGCTGAAATTCATTGAAAAATAGCAGAATTTATACTTCAGAAACAGATTTCATTTATATTTACCTCTTTGTTCTTAATATTTCCTTTTAAGTTCTGTACAGCATCAAACACTTCTTGACTAATAATCGCTTGGTGAGAATTTTCAATTATAGTCGTATGAACCTGACCTTGGTTTTCTTCTTGCTTACCTGTGAGAAAATCAGGAGTATGAGTTTTGGGAGTAATATTACGACCAATATATTTTTCATTGGATAAGATTCGGTCAATGGTTGATGTACTCCACCGGTCTTTGCCAATGGCAGTTTTTATACCATGCGCTTCAAGATATTTCTTGATCTTGCGGCAGCCATAGCCTTGTAGAATCAAATCATAAATAATCCGTACGATTTTAGCTTCTTCCTCAATGATTATAAGGTTGCCTTTATCATCTCTGCCATACCCAAGGAAGTGTGAGTGATTTAACTTTACATGTCCGTGGATACTGCTCTGATGAATCCC
>MKRK01000218.1:0-1260 GCA_001896915.1 Clostridiales bacterium 43-6 | reverse complement strand
TTGCGCCCAAAGCGGCTAAGAGATTTCATCAAAATCAAATCTACTTTTCCATTTCTGCAGTCTTTCGTTAATCGCTGAACTTCATCTCTATTGTCTACTCTTGTGCCAGATTCCTGTTCGGCATAAATACCTGCAAAATCACAATCGTGATTATCACAGATTTTTTGTGTATAGTAAGCTACTTGTGATTTTAAACCTTGTCTTTGTTCCTCGTGCTCTGTGCTGACACGGCAATAAGCGGCAACTTTTAACCTTTTATCCAATTGATCTTGTCTTGCAGGAATAGTAGTAATTTGTTTACTCATTTCAAAACCTCCTCAAGCGCAAAAATGCAGTACCACTTGGATACTGCAAAGTTCAAATACTATTTTAGATATGAAAAAAGCTACATTTCCATTGGCTTATTACCAACAAAAATGTAGCTTATAACTTGACGGAGGCGGTGAGATTCGAACTCACGTGCCCGTGAGGACAACCTGATTTCGAGTCAGGCTCGTTATGACCACTTCGATACGCCTCCAAGCTTTTAGACTATATTAGTTTATCTAATAGGTTGTTTTTTGTCAATACAATTTAAAAATAAACATTCCCAAAAGAATAGACTTAAATGAAATAAGAGTAATAAAAAAGACCTTATAGGTAAAATAAGGCCTAATGTTACATTTATAATGTGTTTTTCTCTTTGAAAATTTCATCCTTTAATTTTTGGGCTGTTGGTGTTATTGCTATTCCACCCTGAGCCGTTTCTCTGAGCTCCGGAGGAAGTTGCCTCCCTACCTTGTACATTGCCCATACGACCTCGTCAAAGGGAATCTTGCTTGCAACTCCTGCCATTACCAAATCTGCTGTTGTGAGGGAGCTTACTGCTCCCGCTATGTTGCGTTTAGCGCAGGGTACCTCAACCAGACCGGCTACGGGGTCACATACTAAACCTAAAATATTTTTCAGAACTATGGCGGCGGCATTCAATGCCTGCTCAGGAGTTCCTCCCATCATTTCCACAACTGCGGCAGCGCCCATTGCTGCAGCTGAGCCGCATTCCGCCTGACATCCTCCCTCTGCTCCTGCAAGAGTGGCATTTTTTGCTATGATAATTCCTACACCTGAAGCCGTAAAGAGACTGTTAATCATATCATCCTCTGTTTTATTCAGTCTTTCAGCGGCAGAAATTATAACCGCAGGTAATATGCCGCATGAGCCTGCCGTAGGACTTGCAACTATCCTTCCCATAGCCGCGTTTACTTCGGAGGATGAAATAGC
>MKRK01000217.1:3836-6020 GCA_001896915.1 Clostridiales bacterium 43-6 | reverse complement strand
TCAGCGGACAGGTTAAATAAAATGCAAAAATAGATACCCACCACCCAAGAAACAATTGCCGTAATCGTCGGAAAATAAATAAATATCTGAAACCATCCGAAGCCGCAAGCAAGCCTTTTGCTGCCGAATTCTTCAAAATATGTGATAACGCCGCCCGCCTTATCCGTGAGTGCCGCAAGCCTGCTCATACAAAGGCCGCCGAAAATGATGCTAATTGCCGCAAGTGTAAACAGCACAACCCCAAGGAAAATACTGCCGCCTGTTGCGATTAAAATATTATCGCTCTTAAAAAAAATCCCCGATCCGATGCAAACGCCTATAATCATAGCAATCGCAGTAAAAACACCGTATCTTTCCTTCCTCATATGCCACCCCTCATAAAAATATACAACTTTTTATACGCAGCATACTCTGTAACATATCAAAACGCGCTTTCCAAGATTTCCGCCCGTGGTTTACTGATATTGATTACACAAAGATATACTGAACGCTTTAGCGCTTATTATTCGCATAAAAGGTAAATAATATTACAGGCTAATGTTATATCCTACGGATTTTGACTACTATATGCTCTTTATTCCGCCCTTCGCTATTTATGACAGTCCAACCATCAAAGATAACAGCAACAAAAGCTATAGTCTCACGCAGCGCATCTTGACAAACAAAGCATTCTATTGTAAAATAGAAACTACGATAGAAGGCTGAATTTACGTTTAACCTCCACCTGCTCCGCTTCATCAATATAATCTTGCTTTTTATCTCTGATTTCGCCTTGCTTTGGTCTGCCAAGTACAGGCTATGAAAGGCGAATTTATAAAATCCAAGTTAATTTTGTTATTCTGCACCTATTAAGAAAATATCCGAAACAAGACCGTTTACTGTTTTGACAAAAGCCATATCTCCCGTTTTGGTATCGCCGATTATCACATCGGGCGATAATTCATAAAAGGATGCCAAAGAAAGCTTATTATTTTTACTTAATCTTAATATTCTAAGCTCGGGAGGCATAGGTAATGTTACCGTTAATCTGGAAAATTGGTCATATGTAAAATCGCCGTTATCAATTTGTTTTCTGATATTATAATCTCCATCACCTAAATCATTTACAGTTAATGTTAATTTATTCATCATTGCATTGACATTTTTTGCTGTGATAATACCATAATAATATTTAATTTCTTCACCCGAATGATTGGCTTGAGCATCTAACATAATGTTAAGATCATTGACAGGCGGTACAACTGATTGCTGCATATAAATATAAGGCAGATAATTTACAACCCTGTTTGAACGCATAATAATTCTTATTTTATCTATTTCACCTGTAGCATTTTGGCTAAAATCAATCAAGTCGTTTTTCTCCAGGCTTTGCACAGCTCCAAAATAATTCTTATTATCATTATCTACCTTAAAAAACGTATCATCATAATAGATCTCAGCATCCGCTTTTATGAAATATTCTGCTTCCTCCCCATCCTTATAGCAGATCGCTTTATCAGCCGGATCTCCATTCTTATTAACAGATTTTACGATAGATTTTACTACAAAAAAAGAACTTATGATTTCTTTTTTTGGGTTAGGATCAAATAAAACCATCATATTCACATCATTTCCGGTTTGTATCGAATAGCCTTCGCAATAACCATTATAACCATTTTGAATATCATCACGACTTAAAATACTTAAGCTGCCGATATCTACATTTTCTACAGTACCTGCTATATAATCATCAACGTTTACATTATTTACGCCAAAAACAACGGTAGCTTCATTTGCATAGATATCACCAATAGAATCAATATTTTTATTATAAGCTGCCTGGCTGCTGTCGTCAGGGAGGTTAAATTGCCGATCCAATGTAAACACCTGTTTTAACGGCTTTTTATTCACATTATTATATGGATAACAAATTTCATTAATTTCATAATTCAAATTGAGCTTATATGAAATCGGTATTAACGTTGTAATGGATTTTTTATTCCCCAATAATGCTGATGCGATTTTACTGCCTCTAAATGTATCTGTTTTTTCAGGCTCCCGTTTTAAAGTCAGGGTATCGGCAATTGGGTAAATCTTTTCTTCCCCCTTGGCTGTGAATACTTTTATCATACACTTATTACTAAGGGCATCGTTTTTCTTTATGGATGTAAGTAAAGCATAATTTAAGGATAAGCCTCCTTTTGT
>MKRK01000217.1:535-3789 GCA_001896915.1 Clostridiales bacterium 43-6 | reverse complement strand
CCATACCATAATCATAATAATCATATGAGGTTTGAATTTTGGTTTTATAATAATAGTAAACTTTACTATTAATTGAAACCTTACCCGAAAAATCGTTTATTATCTCTAAGCTCTCAGCCTTACCCGATTCAACACTTTGGCAAACAACAATTTTCCCCTTTGTCATCAAATTATCATCATTGTTTTTTACGACAGAAATAATTTTCGCGCTCATAATATCGCCGATACCTTTTCTTTTCCCAGTCTCATTTACAATACTGATACTTCCGTTTCGTAAGCATTTTTCATCAATAATTAAGCTTTCATTTCTAAATTTGTCATAAACCGTATTATTTTCTATATCAAAGGAAGAAACAAGATAATCTAAATATCTAGTTATGATAATACTATCATAACTATTATCATTATCATGATCTATCAGCTTATATGTACCATAGGTTCGATATACCGAATCGGTATTTGTTTCGGAAAACACCTCCAGCATTGAATTTACTACAGGTAAATTTTTGTTTTGCAATACGCCGTTTAAATATACGCAGGCATCTACTTTTATGGTTGCATATGAATCCTTCTCATCATCATCCGTCTTTTTATAAGTTATTTTTGATGTTTTATAATCATAAGACAAATAAAAATTACTGTTAATTTCAATCAATGAATTTGTGTTTACAGGTACGATTGATAAAATTTTGTAAGCATCATCGCTGTCAAAATCATATGCAATTGCTACCACCTTATAACCTAAATAATCTGCTACTTTATCATAATCACAATGAAATTCGTCGCTTACATTTGTATGGCCTTTATATTGATAGGTCATTTTAATTTTATTTTGTGCAGTATCATTCAGCGTGTCAAGCTCTGTTATAACACCCTCTAATTTTATCAAGTTCATTCTTGATAAAAATGTATCATTAGATTGCTCTGTAACAGTTTGTCCGTTTGAAATATAAGCATGATAATGCTTCACCTCTAAGCTGTTGTAAAATAAATTTGCGCAGTCATCTAAAGTAAGGAGCGCTTTATAGTCGGTTGGTAAATGATTTAAAATTTTAAGATTTTTAGCTGCAGTATAAAAATTACTGTTTTTAGAAACGGTTACTCTTCTCCCCATCGCGCTTATTATGATTTCAAGTGCATCCAAAAGAGTAATATCATCATTTTTTTTCGTTCCTAAATATTGCATTTGTACCGCTGAATTTAATATCGTATCATCATCGGCATACCCAGAAGAGTGATCGCCGTTTAACTTGAATACCATTCTCAAAAAATCAGCTACACGGACATTTTGATTTTCAGTATACTCAGGTACAATATTTAACTGCTCAAACAATGAATAAGTATAAACGCTTTTTTCCTTTATAACCTCTTCCTTGGCAAAGGTGCTTATACGCCCTGCTAAAATGCTTAAAATTAAAATTAAAATACTAATCCTCTTCAATTGTTTTCCTCCTTAACCAAAGCTAGTATACGGCTTATAATCGTGCAAGCCTGCGCTCTTGTTAATTGCTGCTTTGGTAAAAACATATTTTCGTAGCCTGATAAAACATTAAATGCAGCACATTTATAAATACCGCTTTTCGCCCAATCGCTGATTTGACTGTCATCTAAAAACATTGTATTGGCTTCTTGTTCATCATTTATAAATGAGCTTACCAATCTGGAAATAACAACACCTGTTTCCTCTCTTGTTATTTGATTATTTGGTAAGAAAGCTTTATTTTCATAGCCTGACATCAGCTTATGATCCGAAACAAACACAACAGCATTTTTGTACCAGTCATTTTCCGAAACATCTGAATAACCAGCATTATTATTGACATCACCACCGAAAAGCCTGGTTTTCATGAGCATTGTTGCAAATTCAGCTCTTGTAACAGATTGATCGGGATTAAAGCTGCCGTCTCCATAACCGTTTACAATACCTGCCTTTTGCATTTTTTCAACATCATTTTTCGCCCAATGATTTGCAACATCTAAAAATGCTGGTTGTGCAGTTGGAATAGCTTCAGTTTTGGCAACAATATTTCCGGCGCCGCCTGTAGCGCCTCCTGTTGTTCCGCCCCCTCCCCCGTTCATAGTATTTCTTATATCCGCAGCAGATTTTTCCGACTCTTTTTCAGGCATTTTGCTAAGCTGGTCAGCCTTTGCTAAAAGTACAATTTCAGAAGTGTTTCTTACACGAAGTCTGTGTCCTTCAGCATCCTGTGATGCAAGACCTATGGCAGAGATTAAGTCGCCTACTGCAATAGTTTTATCCCAAGTACCATACAACTCATCCTTAGGCGGATTTGATCCTACATACCCATTCACAAATATTCTTGCAAAACCGCTATCATCATCTATAAATAATGCTGTATCAGTAATTTTTTTAACAACACCGGTTGTTTGCACAAGCCAGCCTTCGTTGGAGGTTAGCATAGATTGAGCTGTAGTAAATGTTTTTGGCTGCACCAATTTAATTTTACTGTCAACCGTTGCAATATCTGTTGCCTCATTTTTGACCTGAATTTGAAAATCCCCTTCATATTCGCCAACGGTCCCCCTAACAGATAATCTCATACCCGCAGGGTAAGAAACAGATGAAACACCAAATACAGTAATCCCCCCTGTTTCGCTTTGAATATAAAGAACATCAAAGAATGAATTTTTTCGTCCTGCTTCAATACCGGATTGTACCGATTCAGTGGTAGTAGTCCCCTCTACAACTACCTTTTTACCCATATATTTTCCTTTGTTGGCCCTAAGCTCACCTATTGTTACACTTTGGTATACCTCAACAGGCTTAATGGTATCAATAATGTTATTTACAAGCGTATAATTATTGTAAATTTCCCTGCTTGTGCCGTCTACTTCAAAATCTGAGAAGAATGTTGTTCCGCCTACAATGACCTTCGTACCGTTTTTCATTTCCTCGGCAGCCAATGAAATCAAATTTGGTTTCCCGTCCGTTTCCCCTTTTGGTATAACAGCAGTTTTTCTGTCATTATCCGAGTCAATTGAATAGCTTGAGTCATATCCCCTTACCAAAGCGCCAAGCCGCGCGGAATCGGATTTAGATTTAATTGAAACGGTACAACCGCTATAAGCGCTATATGGTAAATAACGAGCGGTATTTTCCAAATTTCTTGAAAAATTCTTCATATATTCAGGGAATTGATCAAATTCATAATTTTCAAAATACAACCGGAAATTTTGTCCGCCATTCCATTCATCATCACAAGCCTCATCATCATTCAGGCTCAATGAAGATC
>MKRK01000217.1:0-479 GCA_001896915.1 Clostridiales bacterium 43-6 | reverse complement strand
GTATAATCGGCAATGGCGGTAACAATGATGGTCTTTCCGCTATCCGAAAATTCCTTTATCGCCTTTAACTCATCTTCAGTATATGCCGTAGTATCATTCGGTTTGGCAGGGCCTGTAATGACCAGCATAGAAGCCCCCTCTAAAGCGGCTCTGCCAAGCACCTTTTCTTCCCGGAGCGCCACCCCTTTTTGTGCGAGCATATCCTTAAAATTCAAATATTTTCCGGCATAATATCCTGAAACATAGGCATTTTCATGTCCTACATCGATAACGGCTGTAATTAAATCCTGGGGTGTTTCAACAATAATACTTCCGCTTTGTAAGAATTTCCGCTCACTTCCCGCTATATTCATTGTTACCTCGGCTCGCAGCGTTCTGGTTCCTGCCGTTTTGGGAACATAAGGAAGTATCGCATTCACAGTACCATTTATCCCCAAAGAAGGAACAGTAGTTTCTCCTATTAAATCGTTACCGTCATA
>MKRK01000216.1:6420-6917 GCA_001896915.1 Clostridiales bacterium 43-6 | reverse complement strand
AATCAACACAAAAACAGAAAACCAAGCCCTTTCGATCGAAAGAGTGAAAAGCGGCTTAAAAGCAGATTTTACATTTGCAAATGATGGAGAAGATTCATCGACAGTGACAATGAAGGTTACAGAAGGATAAAATACATTACCCTAGTAAACTTGTCAATAGAAAATAGACAAATAAAACAATACCCTTGTTCAATTCTATATTGTACAGGGGTATTATAATCTAAAGCATAAGCAGGACGCTCATCATTATAATACTGGACATGATCCATCAGTTCAAATACATTACATATATTGGATGTTTGCTCATTAAGTCATAAAAATTTTCACTCCAACCACTATAACCATAGAAAGAGGGAACCCGGCATTGTTAAGTATAATATTTCATTCATTACTGGCATTTTACATCAGTATTTCGAGTGAGTGACTTAAACAAACGTATTAACAATATAATAAACAAAAGTGCAATATTATCTATAGTGTTCATCACATCTGAACTC
>MKRK01000216.1:3205-6294 GCA_001896915.1 Clostridiales bacterium 43-6 | reverse complement strand
TTTTTAATTTAGTGGAAAAATGCAAATTAAAATTTAGCACATAGAAAGTATGTGATGCTTTTTGAGCTGGTAAAAAATATACGGGAAATTTCTCTTTCCCAATACATAAATATATCAACTGTTAATAACGGCCCAACAAGGCTTCGAAATTGGAGTGTTACTGCTATGAACGTTATGGCTATATATTGAATTTATTCAATATATACATAAATTTGTTGACTTAAAATGCTGATTGTGTTATACTAAAGATGTATTAACAAGAGTAAAATTCAGGAGAATTTCGTCTGGATGTTTGAAATTTTGCGTACTGAATTATGATTGGAGGGTGGTTTTATTATGTCTTTATTTCGCCAGGTATTGATATCTGTATTGATTCTATTTCTTTTGTTATTTTCTTCGGGATGCGAACAAAAAAATAAAATCCTTACGCTGGACAATACAACAAATAACGATAAAAAAATTACCATAAGATTTAGTAGCTCTTGGGCGGGGACAGATGTTAAAGTGGACACGCTTAATCAGATTCTTGCTAGCTTTATGAAGGAAAATCCTGATATTAATATAATTAATGAATCTCTTTCGGGAGGAGATTATTTATTTAAACTAAAAACAGACTTTGTTTCCGGAAATGAACCGGATGTATTTGCAATCAGACCAGGGAAAAATATTTCTGTTTTAATTGCATCCAATAAAATTGTAGATTTAACTCCGACTTTGAGAGAGGATCCCGAATGGGTGAGCAGCTTTGACAAAAGTGTTTGGAATTATGTGACACAAAATGATAAAATTTATGGTATACCTCTGGAAATTTTCTATCAGTGTATGTATGTAAATACAGATTTATTTAGAAAATACAACGTGAAAATCCCGGAAACATATACTGAACTAAAATCTGCTATTGAAACTTTCAAGTCCAATGGAGTGGTCCCTATTGCTTATGGCGCCAGAAGTGAGAGTAATCTCATTTTCCAAAATATTATTGCCTCACTCGGTGGTAAAAGCGAAGTAGAAACTCCTTACAAAAATAACGAGATAAATAGCTGTTATGCCGACGCAGTGACATATTTTAAAGAGCTTTATGACTTAGGTGCTTTCCCGCAAAATATATTTTATTTAGATCAAAGAGATTGCGACAAGCTCTTTTTGGACAAAAATGCTGCTATGTTAGTTGGAAAATCTGACTTTATCGGTGAGATTAATAAAAGAATTACTCAAATGATACAAAGTGATGGCTATGTTTCAACCGATTTTGAAAAAAATATTGAAATGGTTACTTTCCCGGCTATTGAAAGTGGAAAAGGCGACCCAACTTCTATTATTTACGGTCTTGGTGCCGGTACATTTTATGTAAGTAATAATGCATTTGGAAATTCTGAAAAAAGGGACGCTGTAATTAGGCTTTTGAAATTTATAACCTCGGAAAAAACGGTTAATACTTTTATAGACCAGACAATGATGAGGTGCAGCATAAAATTTTTCAATAATAATCATTATTACAGCGGTCTTATGCTACGTGGTTGGAATCTTGTTGATTCAACAAAAGAGCTTATCTTGCCGCCCGAAAGTTTTTTTGATAAGTCGGTTTGGGAAGAAATGATAGTGAGTAGACTTCCTTACATTTTGGAAGGTAAGCTCGATTCAAAATCCTTTTGGCTGGATATTGCGCAAAGCACAGTTCTATCTGCAAATAGTAAACCAAAAGATTAAACTGCCGTTTTTTACGAATGGCTTTCAGTAGTATAATCTGAGCGAATGAGGAGCACTTATTTTGAAAAAAATTTTTTTCACCATTAATGACAAATGGCTTGAATTTTTGAAGGATATTTCTATTACAAAAAAACTTCCGGTGCTTTTAGGGGTGCAAATAACGATACCGCTTATACTGATTGGCTTGTTAAGTTATATCATTTCCACAAATATTCTAGAAGTAAGTTCAATTGAACATTCACGAAATATCTTAAATTCCATAAAATTCAATATCATGGACTATACAAATAATATTGAACTAATTTCGCAAAGTATTTTATACGAAAAAAAGATATATACTGTTTTGAATAACGAGCAAAATGACCGATACTCTTAATATAATTACGAAGCTGCGGATGAAATACATAATATTTTTAAAAAGTTTATTTTCACGAGAAACGAAGTACAGGCAATCACTTTAATTTCCAATAATCAGAATTACTATGTTTCTAAAAAGAGCAACGACAATAATAATAATATATCCTTAAATTACAATGATGTTTTAAAAAAGGCGAGAGATAACCAAGGAAAAGCGGTTTGGATCCTTGAAAAAAATCAGACTTCTTCTGTTGTTTTTCTTGCCCGCCTAATATATAATCAGGACACGTTTACAGAAATCGGGCTACTTGTTATTGAATTACAGCACGAATATCTGGAAAGCTTATGCTCCGAGCTTACCAATAATGATATCCGAAATATTTCCATCACATCTGATGATAATGTCAATATTGTAGGAAATGAAGTTCTTGATCATTCGTTTTTTGATACAATAAAGGGTAAGAATGGTTCTATCCTTGATAAAAACAATAAAAAATTAACTTCGTTTGTTTCTATTTCAAATCCGAACTGGATTTTAACTACTTCTGTTTCTTTCAATTCACTTTATGCCGGAGCTGTGGTTTTAAGAAATTGGATTATTATTCTATCATTAATTTCTGTTATATTGGCTATTTTATTAAGCTTATTTATTGCAACCGATTTTATTACGCCGATTAATACGCTCGCTACCGCTATGAGCAATATTAGTGATGATGGTAGCATTCCAGGCGTAGATTTACAGAGAAAAGATGAATTTGGCTTATTGGGACGGAAATTTAATTCTATGGCAAGTGAGATTAACCTCTTGGTAAAATGGGTTTATAAAGAACGGATCACGAGACGTGAAGCTGAGCTGAAAGCACTTCAGGCTCAAATTAATCCGCATTTTCTGTTTAATACGCTGGAATCAATAAACTGGATGGCTCAGATGAGTAAAATTCCTTTTATCAGTCAAATGGTTACATCCTTGGCATCTATACTGGATGCCAATATCGGCAGGGACAATAAACTGATTACAATTTTGG
>MKRK01000216.1:2510-3163 GCA_001896915.1 Clostridiales bacterium 43-6 | reverse complement strand
TAAGATTTGAGAACAGAATCTCATTTATCGAAAGTCTTTCGCCTGATGTTTGTGATGTGAAAATTCCTAAATTATTAATACAGCCTTTAGTGGAAAATGCAGTTTACCATGGAATTGAGAAAAAACGTGGCAAGGGAGTAATTTTACTAAAAGCAAAGCAAGAAGGAGATCTTGTCGTAATAGAGATTATCGACAACGGGCGCGGCATCGGGGCAGAAGAGCTTGAAATATTGCGTGAAAGGCTTGAATTAGCTTCGGATGAGACAATTAAATTTAGTGATGATATTGGAAGAAAAAGTATTGGTATTGAAAATGTCAACAGACGGCTAAAATTGTTCTACGGAGATGATTTTGGTTTGCAAATTGTCAGCAAAGCAGGTTGTTATACAAAATTTATTGTTAGGGTTTCTTTAACCCAGAATCTTGAGCCTGAAGCAAAAACGTAAGGAAAGGAATTATGGCTGATTTTACAATTAACAGCCAATGGATTACTATGTATAAAGTTATGATTATTGATGACGAAGCTATGATTAGAAAGGGATTGCAGACAGGTATTGACTGGGAAGCTTTTGGATGTAGTATCGTAGGTGTTGCAGAGGACGGAGTAAGTGGAGTTGAGTTGATTTCTGAGCTGGAACCGCATATTATTCTTA
>MKRK01000216.1:0-2485 GCA_001896915.1 Clostridiales bacterium 43-6 | reverse complement strand
AAAGCGTTATTCCAAGAGCTAAAATAATTATTCTAACAGGCTTTAGGGATTTTGATTATGCTCGTGAAGCTATTTCTCTTGGCGCTTTTGAATACCTAATAAAGCCATCTAATATTAATGACATTAACAACGCCATAAAACGTGCCGTTAAAGAGCTTGATCAAGAGAATTATATGCTTAAAGAAATGGATAAATACCGTGTTCTTTTTGAAGAAAAAATTCCTTTACTCAAGGAAAAAGTCTTGCATGACATAATGAGCGGCATCAGTATAACAGATTCAGTTTTGATGGAACTGAAATTGTATAAGATAAATATTAATAGGTTTGTTTTGGTGGTTGTAGAGTACGATTCGGAATTTGATAAATCGGATGATGGCCTGAATTTACATATTAATCACATGGGTATTATAAAATACTTTACTTCACTTTTTGATGAATTTGAAGTTATTCCCGTTATTTTAAATGTACGTCAGATTTGTATGATTATTAATATAGGCACTAATGATTACAATTATGATTATATATTTAATAGAGCTGTAAAGCTTCAGGAAAGTGTCAAAAATCTGTTTGGATTTACAATCAGCCTTGGTATCAGTTCGGTGGGTAACGATATTGTACACTTGCATGAAAAATTGAAGGAATGCCAGCGTGCGCTCAAGCATAAATCCCATACTGGAGATGATTCCGTAATTTCTTATAAAGATTTACATTTGTTTTTCAACTACGAGGATTATTCGGTTTTGGAGTCTCACAAAAGTGAACTTTTGGAAGCAATTCAGCTTGGCGAATTAGAATATGTCGATTCGTCCATAAATAGTTTATTTAAATATTTTGAAGAAAATGGCTTTTTGCTTAATAATGAGATTAAAAATTTCTACTGGAACATTATATCCTCCATCAACAATATAAGAATTTCGATTTTAAAGCATGAGACAAATGAACCCATAGAGAACTACGGCAGCATTGACAGTTTATGGCATTTAATTAAAAATTGTGAAAATATAAATGATTTAAACGAAATTTTATGCGACATAGCTCAAAATGTCACAAAAAAAGTAGAGGCTTTTAATAGTAAAAATATTAGCTTAAAGGTTCACACCATTATGGATTTTGTCGATAAGCATTTTGCGGAACAAATCACCTTAAATGACGTAAGTAAAAGTATTTTTGTTAGCACATATTATGCAAGCAGAATTTTTAAGAAAGAAACAGGGAAGAACTTTGTTGATTATCTTAATGAGGTAAGAATCGAAAAGGCAAAAGATTTTTTAAAGGATGTCCAATACAAAATTTATGAGGTTGCTGACTTAACCGGCATAACGGATGCTCATTATTTTTCAAGGTTATTTAGAAAATACACTGGAAAAACCCCTAGCGAATACCGAGATATGAACTAATAAAAAACTATAAAAGGTCAAAGTGAGTGAATCGCTTTGCCCTTTTAAATTGTTACATGACATTTTTATGCCCTACTCTGCAAAAAATTCCACCATTGTGCAATATCCTCTATTTATAATTCGGAAAATATGTTATATAATATAGTTAGAAGTTTAAATAATATAGAATATCAGTGAAGACGAACTTCTGGATAGTTACTATGGCGAAATAAGTAACTATCAAAATGATATAATTTTAGGAGTCATAAACATGAATGATGTTAAACCAATTAAAAAATCTGGTGGTAATAGCATAGTAAAAGAATTAAGAAAAAATATTCAATTATTTATAATGCTTGTACCGGGATTAATATTTGTAGTAATTTTTAATTACATTCCATTAGCGGGTATAACACTAGCTTTTAAGAATATCGATTATAAAAAAAGCTTTTTTGAAATGGATTGGGTAGGTTTCAAAAATTTTGAATTCTTCCTAAGGACACCCGACGCCTTGGTCATAACGAGAAATACGATATTGTATAATTTAGTTTTCATATCCTTAGGTTTGGTTGTCGCTGTATCTGCCGCAATCGCATTAAATGAGATTAAAAATAAATTTTTATCACGTTTTTATCAGAGCGTAATGTTCTTACCGTATTTTTTATCATGGGTTGTAGTAAGCTTCCTTGTATTTGTTTTTTTAAATCCAGATTACGGCTTTATTAATAAATCTATTCTTGCCCAACTCGGCAGCCCCTCAGTTTCATGGTATAATGAACCGAAATACTGGCCGTACATATTGGTATTCATTAACATTTGGAAAAATGCAGGCTATAGCAGTGTAATTTATTTTGCAGCTATTACAGGTATTGATCGCGAAATGTATGAGGCGGCAGATCTGGACGGGGCAAACCGTTGGCAGCAGATTACACATATTACATTGCCGTGCTTATTGCCAATGATGATCATTATGACAATACTTGCTGTCGGTAAAATATTCAATTCGGATTTTGGTTTGTTTTATCATACTACGCTTAATTCTGGTACTCTTTATCAGGTAACCAATGTTCTTGATACTTATGTATACAGAGCCTTGAAATATACAGGTG
>MKRK01000215.1:9019-12827 GCA_001896915.1 Clostridiales bacterium 43-6 | reverse complement strand
AGACAATAAACAATCACATCCCTGTGCCTGTTTTGCGGGATTTGATTGGCAGCAAGATGAAGACGTGCCTGATTCAGTGAATGGATCAGCAACGTATTGTCACAAAAACGCTCGCCAAGGTGCTCTTCCAGGGAATGAATCAGCACTTCATCACCATCCAGTAGCTTCAGGGAAATCCACCGTGCCGGTATATTGCTCTGGGTGATTTTGCTGACAGCCGGTTCAAGGAGATGTAACGCTTCTTCAATGGGTTTGTCGTAGATCACACCATAAGGGTTATGGCGGACACGGTCAAAGGAAACGGCAGAAACCGCATCCATCAATTCAGTCAGACCCTTACCGCTTCTTGCGCTGGTCGCAATTACCGGCACACCCAGTTGTTTTTCGAGTGCGTGAATATCAATCTGAATCTTCTTTTTCTTTGCTTCATCCATTAAATTTACACACACGACGACACGATCTGTAATTTCCAGTGTCTGCAGGACCAGATTCAGATTTCGTTCCATCAGTGTGGCGTCAACAATAACAACAGTGGTGTCCGGGCAGCCAAAACAAATAAAATCTCTGGCGACTTCTTCCTCCGGTGAGTTTGCCATCAGGGAATATGTACCTGGGATGTCCACCAGCGTGAAGGTGTTCCCTTGGTGGGTGTAATTTCCGCTGGCATTGGTCACTGTTTTTCCCGGCCAGTTTCCCGTGTGTTGATTGAGTCCTGTCAGGCTGTTAAATACCGTGCTTTTTCCCACGTTGGGATTTCCCGCAAGGGCAATAATTTTATCAACGGTATTCCTGTCTATGAAAAGTGCATGGTCAATAGCGTGAAGACCGGTGGAACCGGCAGTTAGCCCCATTTCTCAACACCCCCGTTAATTCGGCTCGACAATAATATTGCTTGCTTCCTCGCTTCTCAAAGCAATTACCGCACCGCGGATTTCATATGCTGTGGGATCGCCGGAGGGGCTTTTTTGCAATGCCTCGACAATGGTATCGGTAATCAGCCCTAAGTCGAGCATTCTTCTGCGGGCGTTGCCGTCGGAGGTTAGTGTTTTGATTCTGGCTTTTTGACCGATTGGTAAAAAACACAATGGTATATAATTCTCATGTATCATAGATAGGACTCCCTATAATTTAGTGTAGTGAAAAAAAATTTCCCTTAACTAACATATGACATATAAATTACAGTTGTTACGAATAGATATAAAATAATGATTGTTTTGAAAAGGAGCTGATAAATTTGGACAATATGGAATTTCATACCGTCAGAGGCTATCAGCTTCTGGACCAAAATAAAAGGCTGCTGACCTCTGCCATGGAGGATTATCTGGAAATGATTTTTCGAAACAGCAGCAACGGATATTTGCGTATCAACAGACTTGCTGAGCTTCTGCATGTAAAGCCCTCATCGGTCACCAAAATGGTGCAGAAGTTGGGTAGTCTGGGGTTTTTAAAATATGAGAAATACGGTATCATTGTATTGACGGAAAACGGTACGGAAATAGGGAAGTATCTGCTGGAACGACATAATATCATCGAAAGCTTTTTTGCTCTGATCAACGCCGGTGACCATGTTTTGGAGGAAACAGAGCTGATCGAGCATTATCTCAGCCCGGAAACCATGAGAAACCTGCATCTGTTCATCCAATTCTTAAACAAAAACCCTGACATCCGTCAGCAATTTGAAAATTATAAAAGCTATCATAACACCAATTATAATTTGAGTGGCAGATAAACAAAAAACCGAGGAATTCAAGCGTACATGCTTGGATCCCTCGGTTTAATAGATGATGAGAAAACTTATTTATCGTTCAATGCTCTTTGCAGCCAGATTGCGCCAATATCCATGGCTTCATAGAGTCCCTTTTTCTCGCTTTTTTTCACAACCTTGTTCCGTGCGCTGACGTCAGGGTCGGTCAGTAACAGCTGGACGGTCACATCATCCGCCACCAACAAATTATTCACGGTTTTGGTGCTGTTGATTTGCAGCATAATCACATATTTATCGGACATATCTCCGTAATACAGTGTGTTTCCGCTGCGGACCAATGGTTTCTCTTTATATGTTAAAAATTCTTTTTGTTCGCTCATGTTCATTCCTGCTTTCCTTCAAACTATTTTACATAATACATGAATATCATACCATATGATAGCCAAATTGTAAAGTCAAACTACTTTAATTGCAAATAAATGGCATACTCCGCTGCAATAACCACACAAAACACATCGGTCACTGTCACAGTGTGCCTGTCCGTTTTTCAGTTCCAGTGCGTGCTGTCCGCATCGTTTTACGCATTGACCGCACCCGTCACAATAATCCTCGATATGAAGCTTTTTGTCAGTCAGCTTAATTTTCAGCATTTCGCCTGTTTCAAAATATTTGACATTGGCGGTAACCTCTTCGGTATTTTTGCATCCCAGTGCAACGCTGTCGATATAGGGGAGGGCAGTGATGTAATCGAGACAGTCTTTCGCTTTTTGAAGCAGGTTTCCGCCGCCCAGCGCCTTCATAGAAAATACACCGATGCCGTTTTCATGGGCTTTTTGTATCGCTGTTTCCATTTCTGTGCGGCTGCCGTCTACGATCCCAAGGCCGGTAAGATTCAACATGGGATGAATGACATCAAGCCCAAGCTCTGCCGCACCGTAAACAGCGGCGATGTGGTGCATGGAAGCGCCCACGGCCTTGATGATGCCTTTGGCTTTGCAGTCATAGAGATAGCTGAGTGCTTCCATATGCCCTTTCAGAGTGAAAATACTTTCCTGTTCATGGAGCATAAAAATGTCGATATAGTCTCTGTCCAGTGCCTGTCTGGCTTCCTCCACCGCCTTTTCAGCCAGTTCTCTTGTATATGCGTAGGTTTTTGAGGAGATCACAATATCTTGCTTTCCGCTTTGCTTCATGCCTTCCAGCAGATAAGGATAGGTTTGATACAATTCAGCCGTATCAAAAAAGCAGATGCCTTGCCGAATGGCAGAAGCAATGACAGCGCCGCCTTCCGGAATCGGCAGATTGGCTTGCAGAGGACCAACCGTTAAGGTGCCGAAACACATTTTTGACACATTCAGCCCTGTTTTTCCTAAAGAAACAGTTTTCAAAACCTCACCACCCAAAAAGAAGAGCAGCATAAAGCTGCTCATTTCTAATTAATCAAATAGTTTTTCACAAGCGCCTGTAGCAGCTCGTCGCGGTCAATTTTGCGAATGAGGCTTCGGGCGTTATTATGAGTTGTGATGTAGGTCGGATCCTCTGAGAGGATATACCCAACGATTTGATTGATCGGATTATAGCCCTTTTCACGCAGTGAATCATATACCTGGGTTAAAATCAAACGCATGTGCTGTTCGCTTTCGTCGCCCAGTGAAAAGGTAATTGTTTTGTCAGACATAATAAGCCGCCACCTTTCGCTGAAAATCTGTAAATCTATATTACAATAATTGTGACGGAATTTCAAGTAAATATTCGCGGAATTTTATAATTTATGAACGAAGAACCGCATTTACCTCAGAAAGCCCCCTGATGATTTTGTTGATCGAGGTATTTGCTTCTTCATCGGTCAGGGTTTTGTCATCAGCACGAAGGGTAATGCTATATGCCACACTCTTTTTTCCTTGTTCGATCTGAGCGCCCTCATACACATCAAAAAGCGTCACTTCTTTTAAGAGCTTTCCGGCAGATTTTTGAATGATCTTCTTAAGGGTGTGCACCGGCAGATCGCTGTCGCAGAGGATGGCAAGATCGCGGGTGGTGGCAGGGAAACGGGGAATCTGGTGATATATTTTATCGGTTTTTGCGTTTTGCAGCATCACCGAA
>MKRK01000215.1:7439-9004 GCA_001896915.1 Clostridiales bacterium 43-6 | reverse complement strand
GGGGGTGGATCTCACCAATATAACCGAGTATCTCCCCGCCAATGGTCAAAACAGCCGTCCTGCCCGGGTGGTAATGAGGAATATCGCTGATTGCTTCGATGTCATAGTCTGTGACCGCCATTTGTGATAACAGGGTTTCTACGGCACCGTTTACGCTGTAAAGGTCCACATCCTTACCGTAAGCACCAATGAATACAAGCTGTTTTTCTTCGGGCAGCTCATTTTCGCTTCGGGGGATATATTCCGTCGCCACCTCAAAGAGCTTTGCTGTGAGGTTTCTGCTGCTGTAGTTTTTTGAGAGTGCTTCCATCATGGAGGGCAGGGCGGTGGTGCGCATGATGCTGGTGTCCTCACCCAGTGGATTGCTGATGGTAACAGAATTACGAAGTGGACTGTCGGCAGGCATCAGAATTTTATCATAATATTTCGGGCTGATAAAGGAATAGGTGATAATCTCGCTGTAGCCCTGGGCAATCAGGGTATCGTTAATGCGACGTTCAAACTTTTGCTCCTCGGTCAGAATTCCCTGTGCGCTGCCGCGGATTTCTGTCGTCACAATGTTATTGTATCCATAAATCCTTGCGATCTCCTCGGCAACATCTGCCTTGTGAATTACGTCTCCACGGAAGCTGGGAACGACAACCTCGTCACCGTCCATGTCAAAATCCAAATCCTTAAGGATTTGAATCATTTCGTTTTTAGTGATATCAATGCCCAGAAAGCTGTTGACCCAATCTGCATCCAGTTTAATTTTACGCTTTGTGCGGTCGCTGTGGTCACAGTCTATTTTCAGGCTGATTACTTCGCCGGCACCAAGCAGCTCCACAAGCTCGCAGGCTCTGTCCAGTGCGAAAGCGCAGTTTTGGGGATCAAGTCCTTTTTCAAAACGGGCAGAGCTGTCTGTTCTCATGCCCAGATCTCTGGCGGTGGTGCGGACGGAAGGACCGTCAAAACAAGCGGATTCAAACACGATGGTGGCGGTATCGTTCATAATTCCGGAATATTCGCCGCCCATCACACCGGCAACGGCAACAGGCTTTTCGCTGTCGGCGATCACCAGCATGGTTTCTGAGAGGTTTCGAACGGTTCCGTCCAGTGTGGTGATGGTTTCGCCCGCGTTGGCACGTCTTACGACGATGGAATCATCCTTGATAAAACGTTTGTCAAATGCGTGCATGGGTTGACCGTATTCAAGCATCACATAGTTTGTAATATCCACGATGTTATTGATGGGACGGACGCCGCTGACTCTGAGCCGTTCCCGCATCCATCTGGGTGACGGTTGAATGTTCACGTTTTTGATTACTCGTGCCATATATCTTTGGCATAATGTCGGTTCCAGTATTTCGGCAGTCAGCTTATCCTCCGTCACGCCGCCGGTTTCTTTCACAACCGGGGTAGGAAGCTGTAAGGGTAAGCCGAAGGTCACTGCCGTTTCTCTGGCAAGACCGATGACAGACAAGCAGTCCGGGCGGTTGGAGGTGATTTCAAACTCCACACAGGTATCATTCAGACCGATGGCTTCCTTAATGTCCTGCCCCAGGGTATAGGCTTCTTCTGTTAGA
>MKRK01000215.1:3280-7397 GCA_001896915.1 Clostridiales bacterium 43-6 | reverse complement strand
GCATCCCGTTACTCTCCACTCCACGAATCTTGCCTTTTTTGATTTTTACACCGCCGGGGAGCAGTGACCCGTCCAAAGCGGCGGGGACAATGTCGCCCACGGTTAAATTCTTTGCACCGGTGACGATCTGTATGACCTCGGTGCCGATGTCCACCTTACAAACCACCAGCTTGTCAGCGTCAGGATGGGGATTGATTTCTAAAATTTTGGCAACCACAACTTTGCTGATTTCACTGCCTTCGATTTCATACCCCTCAACCTTGGAGCCGCTCATGGTCAGCCGTTGGGCATATTCATGGGGCGTTACATTGATATCGACGAATTCCTTGAGCCATTTCATTGATAAATTCATTCTTACCGTCTCCTAATAGATGTTTTTGAAGAATTTAAGGTCATTCTCAAAGAAAAGTCTTAAATCATCAATTTTATATCTTCTCATCACAACGCGCTCCAGACCGAGACCAAAGGCGAAGCCGCTGTATTGCTCCGGGTCAATGTTACAGTTTTCCAGCACCTTCGGGTGCACCATACCACAGCCCAGAATCTCGATCCAGCCTTCTCCCTTACAAAGACGGCAGCCTTCGCCGCCACAGGAAAAGCACATGATATCCATTTCGGCAGAGGGTTCCGTAAAGGGGAAATGATGGGGGCGAAAGCGTACTACAGCGTCAGCACCGTACAGACGTTTTGCAAAGGTCTCCAGGGTGCCTTTCAGGTCACCCATGGTAATGCCCTTGTCAACCACCAAGCCTTCGATTTGGTGGAACAGGGGAGAATGGGTCGCATCTACCGCATCGGAGCGGTAAACCCTGCCCGGCGCAATGATGCGGATGGGGGGCTTTTGCTGTTCCATGGTTCTGACCTGGACGGGGGAGGTTTGAGTCCTCAGCAAGATGTTATCGGTAATGTAAAAGGTATCCTGTGTGTCTCTGGCAGGATGGTTCGGTGGAATATTCAAGGCTTCAAAATTATAATAATCAAATTCAACCTCCGGTCCTGATGCAACGGAAAATCCCATGCCGAGGAAAATTTCCTTGATTTCGTCAAGGACGGTGGTCAAAGGATGCTTATAGCCGATTTCGCCGGCTTTGCCCGGCATGGTCACATCGATCTTTTCGCTCGCCAGCCTTGCTGCTATCTCTTCCTTTTTGATGATTGCCGATCTCTCTGCCAGAATGTTTTCAATTTTACTGCGGACTTCATTGGCAAGCTGGCCGACCAAGGGACGCTCCTCCGGTGACAGTGTCCCTACCTGTTTCAGGATATTGGTCAGTTCGCCCTTTTTGCCTAAAATTTTAACCCTGATCTCGTCAATCTCGGCGGCTGTTGCCGCATTTTGCAGCAAATCAGCAGCAGTTACAACGATTTGTTCCAGTTGTTGTTTCATAAATATCTCCTTTTCAAAAAAAAATAATCCTCATCCCAAGAAGGGACGAAGACACATCTCCGCGGTACCACCCTAATAAAAGCAAAAGCTGACACTCTTGTGATAGGTAACGGTATCAACCCGTTGCAGCCTTATCAGCCGCACCGCTCCGGAGTGAACTTCAGCAAAACACTTGACAAATCCGCTTTCAGCAGCTGCAGATTTTCTCTGTTGAAAAGTAAAATTGCGTACTCTTTCCATCTCAGCGTTATCTAGCTATTGAATATCAAAATCAACTTTATAAATAATAGCACTTCTTATCTAATTATTCAAGTATTTTATGCATATATTTTACTGTCTATACATTTTTCGTGATTTTAACAGAATAGGGGTAGTTTTATGAACTGCAGAGTAAACGATTTATACGATAAAGAGGTCATCAGTGTGAAGGACGGCACAAAAATCGGAAATGTGTCCGATCTGGAAATCAATGCGGAAACGGGAAAGATCTATCAGCTTGTTATTTTTGGCAAACCAAAGCTGTTCGGACTTCTGGGCAGGGAAGATGATTTTGTGATTTTATGGGATGAAATTGACGTCTTGGGAGAAGACACGGTTTTGGTCAATTGTGATCCGCCGAGAACCAGACGAAAGAGAAAAGGAAATACAATATCTTCTTTTCTATTGGGAAAATAAATTGTTCGAGTAAAATCCGACATCATTGTATAGGAATTGTCTGCTCTCTTCCCATTTGGTCGGGGGTGGTTTTTGTCATATCCCGATGAATTAACTATTGAACTGTGTTCCATAATACGGTATAATCTATTGATGAATAATGATAAAAGGAAGAGAAGTTTGGCAAGAGAAGCATGCGGAAGCAATCCTTTTGTTTCGCCGGAAGAAATGGCAAGGCAAAAAGAATACAGCGAAAAAGCCGCCTTGATGATTAAAAATAAATATGCGGAACCGAAGGCTCATATCCGAACCTACGGCTGCCAGCAAAACGTCAGCGACAGCGAGCGTATCCGCGGACTGTTGTCCGAAATGGGCTATGGTGTGACCGAGACAGCGGAAGAAGCCGATTTGATTTTGTTCAACACCTGTGCCGTCAGGGAGCATGCTGAGGACAGGGTGTTCGGGAACGTAGGTGCCCTCAAGCACCACAAAAGAAGAAAACCGGACTCGCTTCTTGTTCTGTGCGGTTGTATGATGCAGCAGCAAAATGTAGCGGACAGAATCAAAAAAAGCTATCCTCACATCGATCTGGTGTTCGGCACCCATGTCATCCATCGTCTGCCGGAGCTGATTTACAAAGCTCATACGGAAAAAAAGCGGATTTTTGAGCTGCCTGACATTGACGGGATCATCGCAGAAGGACTGCCGGTTCAAAGAGACGGGGATATCAAGGGCTGGCTGCCGATCATGTACGGCTGCAACAATTTCTGCACCTACTGTATCGTGCCCTATGTAAGAGGCAGGGAGAGAAGCCGCAATCCGGAAAACATCCTTGAGGACGCAAAGACCCTGATTGCTTCCGGAATCAAAGACATCACGCTGCTGGGTCAGAACGTCAATTCCTACAACGGCGGCGGGCTGAATTTTTCCCAGCTGTTACGAATGCTCAACGAGCTTCCCGGCGATTTCAGAATTCGGTTTATGACCTCCCATCCCAAGGACTGCACAGCAGAACTGTTGCAAACGATGGCAGACTGCGGCAAGGTTGCAAAGCACCTTCATCTGCCCTTTCAGGCAGGTTCCGATGAAGTGTTGAAGTCTATGAACCGCCGGTATGATAAACAAAAATACCTTTCCCTCATCCAAACAGCAAAGCAGCTGATGCCGACCCTTACCTTTACAAGCGACGTCATTGTCGGCTTCCCCGGTGAGAGCTATGAAAACTTTTTGGAAACACTGGAGCTGATCAAAGAAGTACAGTTCACTTCTCTTTTTACTTTTATCTTTTCTCCCCGAGAGGGCACGCCGGCCGCCAAGCTGGCAGACCCCATTTCAAGGGAGGAAAAGGTGAAATGGTTCTCACTGCTGACCAAAACCCAGGAGGAGATTTCTCTTTGTATCAACCGGCGCTGGATGGGCAAGACTTTAAGGGTGCTTGTGGAGGAAGAGGACAAGGAAAAAGGTGTGCTGAACGGCAGAACCGAAGGAAACATCATTGTTGAATTTGAAGGTCCGCCGGATTTGGTCGGCAGCTTCGCAGAGGTGCGCATCACCGAAACCCTGACATGGGTATTAAAAGGCTCTTTACAATAAACAGTCTTTGTATATAAAGCTAAAAATGAAAGGAAAATGAAACATGGACGCAATCGAATTAACCAGACAAGTGGGCAAAGCAATACAGGAGGATCCCCGTTATATCGGATACAATCTTGCCAGAGAAACAAACGACAGCGATAAGGAGCTGCAGGATTTGATCGGTCAGTTCAATCTGCAAAAGCTCGCTCTTAATGAGGAAATCGGCAAAGAAAACAAAGACGAAGCAAAGGTAAAAGCTTTTGACACACAGCTTCGTGAGACCTATAGCAAAATTATGAACAACGAAAATATGGTTCGTTTTAACAAAGCGAAAACAGAGCTGGACGAGCTTGTGTCAAATGTATACGGCATCATCTCCATGACCATGGAAGGTCAGGATCCGCTGACCTGCGATCCGACCGCTTGCGGCGGCAGCTGCGACAGCTGCGGCGGTGGCTGTCACTAATCATAACGTATCGGATTAAAAAGAAAAGGCAGTAG
>MKRK01000215.1:1471-3151 GCA_001896915.1 Clostridiales bacterium 43-6 | reverse complement strand
CCCATGTGCGGCGTTCCTTACCACAGCGCCGAGGGCTATATTGCCCGTTTGGTGGAAAAGGGCTATCGGGTCGCCATTTGCGAGCAGACCGAGGATCCGGCAGCGGCGAAGGGCATTGTGAAGCGGGAAATCGTCCGTGTCATCACCCCGGGTACGGTCATCGACGATACCATGCTGGAGGAAGGCAGAAACAACTATCTGGGCGTCATTCTCAAAGAGGCCGACACAGCCGGTTTATGCTTTGTGGACTGCTCCACGGGAGAGCTGAACCTCACCGAAATTTCCGGTGCCGGTCTATCCCTACGCATCAACAATGAGCTGGCGCGTTATCTGCCCCGTGAAATTCTTGTCAGCACAGAAATTGACGCAATTCCCGATATCAAGACCTTCATCAGAGACCGTTTACAATGCAAATCGGAAATCATCCGACCATCCGATCATACCCCTCTGATTTTAAAACATTTCGGTGTGAGCAATATGGAGGCGCTGGGTATTCACGAAACCGGCATTGCCACAGCCGCCTTGGGAGAGACCCTGTCTTTTCTATATGACATGCAGAAATCAGGACTGTCCTCCATCAATGCTGTGAATTTTTATACCGACAGCCAGTTTATGAAGCTGGATCTAAGCGCAAGACGAAACCTTGAAATCAGTACAAACATTAAAGGAAGAGACAAAAAAGGCACCCTGTTGTGGGTGCTGGATCACACCAAAACCGCCATGGGCAAACGGCTCATCCGCAGTTACATAGAGCAGCCCTTACTCAGCTGTGCCGGAATCTTAAAACGCCAGAACGGTGTGGACGAGCTGTTACAGAATTCGATTTTACGGGGAAACCTGGGCGACACTTTGGAAGGGATTTATGACCTTGAGCGGCTGATGACCCGAATCGTATACGGCAGTGCAAACGCAAGAGAGCTGAATGCACTGGCATATACCGTTTCCCATCTGCCGGAAATCAAAGAGCTCATTCACGATGCCCGATCCTCTATGATACAAGAAATCCATGAAGATATGGACGAGCTGACCGACATCAAGGACCTCATCGGGAAAGCCATTGCACAGGAACCGCCCATCACCATTCGGGAAGGCGGTATCATCAAAACCGGTTACAACACGGACGTGGACACGCTCCGCTCCGCCATGACAGACGGCAAGGGCTTTATTGCCGGTGTGGAAGCCACCGAGAAAGAACGGACAGGAATCAAGAATTTACGAGTGGGCTATAACCGGGTATTTGGTTATTATATTGAAATATTAAATTCGAATAAATCACAGGTTCCGCCGGAATACATCAGAAAACAGACATTGAGCAATTGCGAGCGGTATATCACAGAAGAGCTCAAAGAACTGGAAGGTAAGGTTCTGGGCGCACAGGAAAAGGTCAAAGCGCTGGAATACGAGCTGTTTACCGAGGTTCGGGAAACCGTCGCAAAGGCATTACATAGAATACAGAAAACTGCGACCGCCATTGCTAAGCTGGACTTTATATATTCACTCGCTTATACGGCAGCGAAATACAATTACCATAAGCCTGAAATTTCACTGGACGGCAGAATTGAAATCATTGACGGACGGCACCCGGTCGTGGAAGCCATCGGCGATATTTCCTTTGTGCCCAACGATACGGTTCTGGATGAAAAGGACAATCGCTGTGCCATTATCACCGGACCCAACATG
>MKRK01000215.1:0-1368 GCA_001896915.1 Clostridiales bacterium 43-6 | reverse complement strand
GCAGGGCAGTCTACCTTCATGGTGGAGATGAGCGAGGTTGCCACTATCATGAAAAACGCTACGGCAAAAAGCCTCCTGATTTTAGACGAAATCGGGAGGGGTACCTCTACTTTTGATGGTATGTCCATTGCCCGTGCGGTGCTGGAATATGCAACCGACAAGAAAAAGTTGGGCGCCAAAACCATGTTTGCCACCCATTATCATGAACTGACGGAGCTGGAAGAGCTCCTACCCGGGGTGAAGAATTATAATATCGCCGTGAAAAAGCGGGGAGATGATATTACCTTTTTGCGCCGCATCGTCCGCGGCGGCGCCGATGACAGCTACGGTATCGAGGTTGCCAAGCTGGCAGGAGTGCCGGAGGAAATCGTCCATCGTGCCAAACAAATTTTGAAAGTGCTGGAAAGTAACGAAATTACCACCCAAAGGGCTGCCAAAATAATTGCAGACGAAGAGGACGAGCTGGAAATCACCCTCATGTCCGGCTCCGCACTGGATTTTATCGATAAGCTGAAAATTATGGATGTAAACACGCTGACACCCATTGAGGCGATGACGATATTGCACGATCTGATAAAACAAGCGAGAAATATATAAAGGAGAACAGCCATGCCGAAAATCAATATTCTTGACAAACATACGGCAGAGCTGATTGCTGCCGGTGAAGTTGTGGAACGTCCTGCCTCCGTGATCAAGGAGCTGGTGGAAAACTCCATTGACGCCGGTGCGGCTTCCGTAACTGTGGAAATCCACAACGGAGGAAACGATTATATCAGAGTGACGGACAACGGCACAGGCATCGAAAGGGCAGACGTCAAAAACGCTTTTTTGCGCCATGCCACCAGTAAGATCAAAACCGAGGAGGACTTGTTTTCCATCGGCACATTGGGCTTTCGGGGGGAAGCGCTGGCTTCCGTTTCCGCTGTTTCCAAAGTGGAGCTGTTAACCAGAACATCGGAAGAAACCTATGGAACCCGTTTTGTGATACACGGCGGGGAAGAGATCGCTTTCGACGATGCCGGCTGTCAGACCGGCACCACCATTATCGTCAGGGATTTGTTCTATAACACCCCTGCCAGAAAAAAGTTTCTTAAGAAGGATGTATCGGAAGGCAATGCGGTTTCGTCGGTTCTGGACAGGACTGCACTGAGCCACCCTGAGGTATCCATCCGCTTGATCAGAGACGGCAAGGAAACCCTGCTGACACCGGGAGACGGACAGTTGAAATCCGCAATTTATGCGGTTCTCGGCAAAGAGTTTACCGCAGGGATCATTCCGGTCAGCTATGAAATGAACGGGATAAAGGTGAACGGATATATCAGCAAGCCCCTGAGTGCCAGACCGAACCGTAATCTGCAATATTTTTAT
>MKRK01000214.1:7612-11195 GCA_001896915.1 Clostridiales bacterium 43-6 | reverse complement strand
TTTTTGGCAATTTGGCAATCACACCGAGCATCTCCGCCGGATTGAATTTGTCATGGTCGTACACAAAGATCGCAGCTTCCATCAGCCACTGTCCGTAGAGCTTTCCCCAGACGGATTTGGCCCAGCCTGTTTCTGAGATAGTCAGATGAAGCCCTTCAGGATCAACATTGTGCCAGTATTTTGCCGTCATAATATGCCCCAAGGGATAGCTGTTGTCATGCATAACCATTTTCGGCATGCCTGTGGTGCCGGAGGTGAAATATAACAGAAGCGGATCTGTTCTGTGAATGGATACACGCTCAAGACTCTCGCTTTGCTTTTCCACTTCATCGGGGAAGAAAAGCCATCCGTCACGGGGGGACTTGACCGTCATTTTCATGCCGACTGTAGGGCTTTGGTGCAGTGCCTCTTCCACAAAGGTGGTGATGTCTCCTTCTGCAGTGCAGATGATGCCCTTGATGGCGGCGGCATTGAAACGGTAAACCAAATCTTTTTTTGTCAGCAGATTCGTACCGGGGATCAAAACTACCCCTAGCTTGTGACAAGCCAGTGCCACCATCCAGAACTCATAGTGACGCTTTAAAATCACCATCAGCTTGTCCCCTTTTGCAAAGCCCAGAGAGCATAGCAGGTTTGCTGTTTGATCGGAGAATTTCTTAAGCTCGCCAAAAGTAAAATCCCTCAGCTCACCCTTGTCGTTGGTCCAGCGCATGGCGCGCTTGTCCGGCTCTTTTTCTGCCAGAACATCCATCACATCATACGCAAAGGAAAAATTGTCGGGACAGTTGATGGTATATTCGCATAAAATTCCGTGTTCATCAAATTTCTCGTCCACATATTTCTTGTGTAACTGTAACATATCCTTACTCCTGCCCCTGTTTTTTTAATATAATTGCAAGAAACTCACAGCCCTCTTCGCTGACGGCTATCATGCCGTGTCCTTTTCCCGAATCATAAATCACGCTGTCACCGGCGGTTAAAATTTCCGAATGACCTTCGATGATAATTTTCAGGCTGCCCTTGAGAATATAATTGAATTCCTGCCCTTCGTGACGGGACAAATGGATTTCCTTGTTTTGCTCTTCTGCCCGATAGGGTGCTTTGACAAGAAAGGGTTCACTGAATTTATTTTTAAAATTTGCGGCAAGATGGAAATAAGAAAAACCCTCTCTCCTGGAAATGGGCAGCCCGTTGCCGCCCCGGACAACAGAATAATTTGATAAATGAGGGTTTTCCCCGGTCAGCAATACAATCATATCCACGCCGAACGTTTCCGCAATTTTAAAGAGGGCGGAAAAGGAAAAGTCGCTTTCTCCGGCTTCCAGTGCGGTATAATCCTGTTCGCTCATACCGGCAGCATATGCCGTTTCGGACACGGATAATTCCAGCATTTCTCGAAGGCCTTTTATTCTGGTCGCAATTTCTGCAATTTTCGGTTCCATATTCACTCCGTTCTCCGACTGTACCTCAATCGGTTTTTAAATCACTGTCCCGCGGTTTGCTTTGTCGTGGTTACCCAGGGAATGGTGGATGGCGGCAGTGTGGTATTTGCCGGCGGTGATGTGGTGTTTTCGGTTGCCGGCGGAGCGGTTGTTATATTGCCGGAAGCGGGTTTGGCGGTTGTGGCTGCGACTGTCGTTTTGCCGGCGCTTTTAATGGTGGTTTTCACTTCACCCGGCTTCGTTGCGGGTTTGATGGGATCACCGCCGTGAATGCTGCAATATACCGCATCGTCCTTTTTGAACCAGCCGTATGCAGTGGAGCCGCAGCCCTCTCTGGCAATCTTTCCGGAAGAAGTGCAGTATCTTCGGTAAACCACCTCGTCACTTTGGGGGAAGTCCTTGACCTTCAGCCCTTTGTGAATGGATTCCATGCAGGCCTTCCATACCTTCAAAGCAGGGTTTGATGCAAAACCGCTCATATCCTTGGGCTGGTCAAATCCATACCAAACGGCGGCGACATAATAGGGAGTCGCCCCTACGAACCAGCGATCCTTGTCATCGGTCGTCGTACCCGTTTTTCCGATGATGGGATAACCGCCAAAGGCAGCTTTGGTTCCGGTGCCGTTCAACACAACATTCTGTAGCAGCTTGTTCATGATATTGGCGGTATCTTCGCCAAGAGCACGCTTTCCTTTTTCCTCTTGTTTTAATACAACCTCGTTCCTCTGGTCGGTTACTAAGGTATAGGTGGTGGGTTTCCAGTATACCCCCAGATTCCCGAAGGTCGCATAAGCAGCCGTCATTTCTCTGACGGTGACGCCGTAAGTGCATCCGCCTACGCCCAGGGCAGAAAGGTTGATATCGGACAACACCTTTCCCTTACTGTCTCTTTGGGATTCCACAAGAGATGTAAACCCAAACCGCTGGGTCATGAAATCAAAGGATTTTCTGGGTGTCATTTCGTCAATCAGCTTAACGGGAATGGTATTGATGGATTTTTCAATGGCAACCTTGATTGAGGTGGTGCCCACAAATCCAGAATAATAGTTTTTCGGCCATTTTGTCTTTTTCCCGTTGATTACCGTATCCATGGGAGAATCCACCGCCTTGGAACCATAGGAAATCAGATTAAACTCCAGAGCAGGCGCGTAGGCAGACAGAGGCTTGATGGACGATCCGGGCTGCCGTTTGGATTGTGTGGCACGGTTCAAGGTCCGGTTCCCCGTTTTCTCCCCTCTTCCGCCAACCATTCCGACGATATGTCCTTCATAGTCCATGATACAAATGGCAGACTGGGGCTGAACAGAATTGTTGTTCAGCTTCAAAAAATTGCTTTTATCAGCAAATTCCTTATCAATTTTTTCCTGAACAGAGGTGTCCAGGGTGGTATAAATATTAAAGCCGCCCTTATAAATCATGGAGATCGCATAATCATAAGTATAGGACTTTTCTGCCATCAGCCCGGCCGCCACATCCTCAATGACTGCGTCAACAAAATAAGAATTGACCTTCTTCGGCACAGTGGCAGGGGTGGCTTTTTGTCCGGCACTTTTGTCTCTCAGCACAAGCTCGGTCTTCACCGCTTCATTGTATTCCGCTTCGGTAATATAACCCTGATCCTTCATTTCCGATAAAACAAAATTACGCCTTTCTTTGTTTTTCTCGGGCTTGGTATAGGGGTTATATTCCACCTCGGATTTGGTACAAGAGGCGATCGCAGCCATCTCTGTTAAGGTCAGATCGCCCACATGCTTATCAAAATAATAATTGGCGGCAACCTCAACACCGTCCACACCGGGACCCAGATGGATGGTATTCATATAGCACTCCAGAATCGTATCCTTGGGATATTTGCCTTCCAGATACCTGGCGCGCATAATTTCACGAATCTTTCTGTCCGCTCTTTTTCCGTCATCGCCGGTGATATTCTTCACCAGCTGTTGGGTGATGGTGGAGCCGCCCTGTTTTGTGTCATAAATATGGACAAACATATTGGCAAAGGCAGAAAAGGTTCTTTTCCAGTCAACGCCCTTATGGGAGTTAAAGCGCTTGTCTTCGATTGCAATAAAAGCATTGGCTAAGTTATCCGGAATTTCATCAAAATCAACCCATATTCTATTCTGGTCACCGTGCAGCCGGGT
>MKRK01000214.1:3824-7477 GCA_001896915.1 Clostridiales bacterium 43-6 | reverse complement strand
TTAAGAAAATCGATAATATTGTTCTGCCGATATAAGAGGAGGTTTTCCTCTTTTTCTTCTTGCCTTTTCCGCCCGGTTTCCCCTGGTGTGCCTGCTTGTCTATGTTTGCTGATATCTGGTCATAAATGCTGTCTGTGGACTGTATGGGTTTTGGTGGCGAGACGGGAGACCGCCTTGTCACTCCATGGCTGGTTGCGCTCTCGGAGCGGGTATGCGAAGCCGGTGGTTTTTTTCCGCGCTTCGGTCGCCGGATTCCGATGAGACCCAGCCCTTTATCCAGTAGATTGTCGTCGTTCTTACGAGATGCCACTTGTGATCATTCCCTTCTTGAAAAGCGGAAGGCTTTGATAGCCCGGCTTCACCTGAAAACTAAGCCGGCTTCACCGAAAACGGTATCAGCGCCGCATATCAAATCATGAACCATTAACATAATCGTGTTGATTATATCACATTTATTCGGAAAATAATATTACAATTTTTTAAACAAAGGTTACAATATCGTAAGAATTTAAAGATTTTCCCTGTCTGTCTGTATAATTTATTCCATTATCGGCTATGCTATAGGTAATTCAAACAAGGAGGACGAGCCTTTGTATAAGCGCATCATCTTTACTGTTTCTGTGTTTCTCATCGCTTTGGTACTTTCTATCGGTGTCAATCTGAACGCCGGAGCCAAGGAAACCGCAATCAAAACGGAAAAACCTGCACCGAAGTATACCCTTAAGGACTATTTCGGCAAGGTTGCAGTATTTAAATATAACAGCAATGTACCACAAGAAACGCTGGATGTCTATACAAACTCGTTGCCGGAATTCGACCAAAAAGAGCTGGCAGCCGGTGTGAACGTGTATAACGATGACGAATTATACAGCTTAATCGAGGATTATGACAGCTAAAATCCAAACTGTCAAAATCGGAAAAAGCCGGAGAAATCTCCGACTCATATGTGTTATTCCATTATATTTTTTGATTGTTCAAATAGGCAATGCCGAAAGCGGTATTGATATTTTCCAGCATTCTTGTAAGGATGCCGGCATCACTTTCGCTTAAGCCGAGGAAAGCGAGATCCATCATTCTTCCGTGGAACGCTTTGTGGCTTTCCACTATTTTTTCGCCCGCTTCAGTCAGTCTTAAATAGACGCTGCGGCGGTCGTTTTCGTTTCTGTAGCGTTCTACATAGCCTTTTAGTACAAGCCGGGAGGTAGTGATGGTTAAGGTGCCGACGGTAATGGCAAGAGACTGGGCAATGGATGTCATAGAGCTTACAATGGCGGTTCCGATTGCTTCCAGGGTATGAATTTCGCCCACAGTCAATTTTTTGCCGCTGTTTTCGGCAATCCAGATTTCTTCCGCTTTTAAAATCGTGCCGAAAATCTTAACCATAAGACTGTTGACATATTCTTTTTTCTCATCCATCCTGTTCCTCCTCCTTTACCACAACCATTCGCTCTTTTTCAATACCTTGGCTATTATACTTGATTTCATTGAAAAATCCAATCATTTTTATTGCTTATAATGAACGGAAACGCTGATATCTTTGCTCACTGAGTGTTTCGCCGTCAAGGGCTGTTAATTCCGTAAGGGTTTTGTTCAGGTATTCCCGAACCCCTTCCGCCACCATCTTCGGGTCCTGATGGGCCCCTTCCTCCGGTTCGGCTATGATGGCTTCAATGATGTTCAAAGAAAGAAGCTCCTCTGCTGTGATTTTCATCACACCCGCCGCCTGGGGCGCTTTGGTGGAGTCTTTCCACAGAATCGCAGAAAACCCTTCCGGTGACAAAATTGAATACACGGCGTTTTCGAGCATTGCAACACGGTTGGCAACACCGATTGCCAGTGCGCCGCCGCTTCCGCCTTCGCCGATGACAACGCTGACAACCGGAACCTTCAAGGCCATCATCTCCATTAAATTGGTGGCAATGGCTTCGCCCTGTCCCCGCTCTTCCGCACCCACACCGCAGTAAGCGCCGGAGGTATCGATGAAACAAATAATCGGACGATTGAATTTTTCCGCCTGTTTCATGAGCCGGAGAGCTTTACGGTATCCTTCCGGATTGGGCATACCGAAATTGCGTTTTTGCTTCTCACTGAGATCCTTGCCCTTTTCTTCGGCAATCACCGTTACCGGTTTTCCTTCGAACATGGCGATTCCACCGATGATTGCACTGTCATCGGCATAATTTCTGTCGCCGTGAAGCTCTAAAAAGCTCGTAAACAGCTTTTCAATATAATATGCGGCGGTAGGCCGGTTCATCTTGCGGGCAATCTGCACCCGCTCCCATGCACCTTTATTGCTCATAAAAATCTCCTCTCATTCTGCATTCTCAACCCTGCGCTAAGAACAGTGTATGGATAACACTTTCCAAAGCACGTCGTTCAGCTTTTTGCGTTGGGTAATGATATCGACAAACCCGTGCTGTAGGGCAAATTCAGCTGACTGAAAGTTCTTCGGCAGCTTTTGATTGATGGTTTGCTCAATGACACGCTGACCGGCAAAACCGAGCAGTGCACCTGCTTCGGCAATGATGACATCCCCCAGACTGGCAAAGCTTGCGGTTACACCGCCGGTGGTGGGATGGGTGATTACGGTAATATACAACAAACCCTTGTCAGAATGCTTTTTGATGGCACCGCTTACTTTTGCCATCTGCATGAGCGACACAATACCCTCCTGCATTCTGGCACCGCCCGAGGTGGCAAAAATTATAATAGGCAGCTTATTTTCCGTTGCATATTCCACGGTTCTGGTGATGCTTTCGCCTACAATATAACCCATGCTGGCCATCATAAAGGAATTGTCCATCACACATACAGCGGTTTTGATGCCGCATATGCTGCCTACCCCGCAAATCACAGCGTCGTCTAACTTTGATTTTGTTTTGTAGCTCTGGAGCTTTTCCTTATATTGGGGAAACTGGAGCGGGTCAGAGGTGGGAATCTGGTATTCAAACCGCTCAAAGGAATTTTTGTCAAACACCATATCAATTCTCTCGTTTGCGCTCATGGGGATATGATAACCGCACATGGGGCAAACCTTTAAATTCTGTGTGTATAATTTATCATAAATCATCCGTCCGCAGCCGGGGCACGCTACCCACATTTTATCCGGGATATTGGCCGAGGGGCTGGCAACCGTAGATTTCACGGGCGGTTTTTCATTTTTCTTGTTTTGAAACATGTCTTTCAGCATTACTTTGTCAGCATCCCTTCTATGGTAGCGGTATTATAGTTGCCGGTAACAAACGCTTCGCTTCCGATGAGATCGCTTTGGAAACTGATGTTGGTATCAAAGCCCTCTATTTTAATCTCGTCCAGCGCCCGTTTCATTCTCATGATTGCTTCTTTTCTCGTGGGTGCCCAGACAATCAGCTTGCCAATCATGGAATCATAATACATGGGCAGTTTATACCCCTGATACATATGGCTGTCAAACCGGATGCCGAGACCACCCGGCACATGCAGAGCTTCAATGGTTCCGCCGGTGGGCATAAAGTTATTCTTGACGGATTCTGCATTGATCCGACATTCAATAGAGTGACCTTCAAAGGTCACATCCTTCTGGGTCAGCCCGAGCGGCATTCCGGCCGCTATTTCAATCTGCTTTTTGATTAAATCAAGGCGGGTGACCATTTCGGTGACGGGATGCTCCACCT
>MKRK01000214.1:2285-3711 GCA_001896915.1 Clostridiales bacterium 43-6 | reverse complement strand
TTCTGCCTGCGGCGCTGCATGGAGCAGTCCCGCTCGCCCAGATGCACAACATTGCCGTGTTCGTCTGCTAAAATCTGAAATTCTATATGGCGGGTCTCTGTTAAGAATTTTTCCATATATACGCCGCCGTTTCCGAAATAAGACAACGCTTCCGTGGATGCCGCATGGAAGGCCTCTTCCAGCTCTTCCTCGCTGTTCACAAGCCGGATTCCTCTTCCGCCGCCGCCTGCCGAGGCTTTTAACAAAATCGGAAAACCGATTTCCTTCGCAATGGCTTTGGCTTCGGCAATATCCGTTATCTCACCGTCCGTACCCGGTATGGTGGGAACCTTGTTGTCCATCATGGTCTGTTTGGCAATGGCCTTATCGCCCAGCAGAATAATACTTTCCTTGTCCGGTCCGATGAATTTGATTCCGCAGCGTTGGCAGATTTCTGCGAAATCCGCATTTTCCGACAAGAAACCAAACCCGGGATGGATCGCTTCTGCGCCCTTGTTCACAGCGGCACTGACGATATTTTGTACATTCAGATAACTGTCTGCGGAGGCATTGCCCCCGATACAGACGACTTCATCCGCCAGATATGCATGCAGACTGTCCCTGTCAACCTCTGAAACAACGGCAACGGTGGCGATTCCCATCTCCTGACAGGCTCTGATGATTCTGACGGCGATTTCGCCTCGGTTTGCTATCAATATCTTCTTAAACATGTTACCATTCCCATCCCACTATTCGCCCTTGCCAATCGCAAAGGTGATCTCACATTCACAGGCTACATCATCGCCCAGATAAGCCTTCGCCTGGCCGATTCCGATTCTCGAACGGAGGGTAACCAATTCCACTTCCAACCGCAGTTCATCTCCGGGTCTGACCACTTTTCTGAACCGGGCGTTTTTGATGCCGCCGAAAAAGGCTATTTTCCCTTTGAATTCTGACAGGGAAAGCACAGAAACCGCACCCACCTGCGCCAGGGATTCCACAATCAAAACACCGGGCATCACGGGCTGACCGGGAAAATGCCCTTTGAAATAATATTCCTCTTCACTTACATATTTTTTGCCCACGGCACGTTTGCCGGGTTCCAGCTCAAGGATTTCATCAATGAGTAAAAACGGATCTCTGTGGGGAATGATTTCTTTGATTTGTTCTTTATTCAGCATAATAGCAGTCCTTTCTTACCCGGTTTATAATTTGATCTTAACCAGCGACTGACCAAACTCAACCTGGTCGCCGTCGGATACCATATATTCCACAAAGGTTCCTTTTGTGTCGCTTTTTACGTCGCAAATCAGCTTCATGGCTTCCACACCGCAAACCAATGTGTCAACATCCACCTCGTCACCTTCTGTAAAAACCGGTTTGCCCATTTTTTCAAGGGAGCAAAAAACACCCACCAAGGGGGACGAAATATAATAATACCCGCTGG
>MKRK01000214.1:0-2215 GCA_001896915.1 Clostridiales bacterium 43-6 | reverse complement strand
CTCAACCTCAATCACGGTCACACCGGAGCTTTTGATTAAGTTCGTCAGTTTCTCTACCATATTAAAATCCATAAGCCTGTTTCCTCTCTGCTGTCAACCGATATTCTATTCGGCATATTTTTTAAACACCAAGGTTCCGTTATGACCGCCGAAGCCCAATGAGTTCGTCAGCGCATAGGTAAGCTCTTTTGCTCTGCCCACATTGGGAACATAGTCAAGGTCAAGCTCTTCATCCGGGGTGGTGTAATTGATGGTGGGGGGGACAAAACCGTCTTGCAGCGCCTTGATACAGATGATGGACTCGGCAGACCCCGCCGCACCCAACATGTGCCCGGTCATCGACTTTGTGGACGAAATAGGAACCTGTTTGGCGTTCTCACCAAACACGGCCTTGATTGCTTTGGTTTCACAGGCATCGTTATAAGGCGTACTGGTACCGTGCGCATTGATATAAGAAATTTCAGAGGGTGCGATGCCGGCTTGCTTGATGGCCAGCTCCATAGCCTTGGCGGCACCGGTGGAATCCGGGTCCGGCATGGTGATGTGATAGGCATCACAGGTGGAACCGTAACCCACGACCTCGGCATAAATCTTCGCATTTCTTGCCTTGGCATGTTCCAGTTCTTCTAAGATCAGAATGGCGCCGCCTTCTCCCACCACGAAACCGTCGCGGTTTTTATCAAAGGGAATGGAGGTACCGTCAATCTCGTTTCTGGTGGACAAAGCGGTCATATTGGTAAAGCCTGCGACCGACATTTTATTGATGGGAGCTTCTGCCGCACCGGCAAAGGCTGCTGTTGCCGCGCCTGTTTGAATGAGCCGCATGGCTTCTCCGATGCTGTCCGTCCCTGTTGCACAGGCGGTTACGATGCAGTGGCAAAGACCCTTTGCGTTGTATTTGATGGCAATGGTGCCACCTAAAATATTTCCGATAATCATAGGAACCATAAAGGGCGAAACTCTGCCGGGACCCTTTTCAAAGAGCTTTTGACACTCGTTCTGGAAGGTGGTCATTCCGCCGATACCCGAACCGACGATAACCGCAAGCTCATACGGGTCAATGGTATCCTCGTTCAATCCGCTGTCTTCATAAGCCTGTATAGCCGCCGCCATACCAAGCTGACAAAACCGATCGGAACGGCGTTCTTCTTTTTTATCCATATAGAGTGACATGTCAAGGTTCTTAACCTCTGCCGCAATCTTTACTTTAAAATCTTCTGTGTCAAATTGGGTGATAGGACCGATGCCGTTTTTGCCGGCTTTGATGTTTTCCCAAAATTCATCTACATTGTTACCCAAAGGGGTAACTGCACCCATTCCTGTTACTACTACTCGTTTCATAATTCAATCCTCCCGACGCCATATTACTATTATAAGCTTAGTCCGCCATCCACACCGATGACCTGACCTGTGATATACCCCGCCCCATCAGAGCAAAGGAACAATGCGGTTGCGGCAATATCCGCCGGTGAACCAAGCCGTTTGATGGACAGTCTTTCCACCATTTTTTCTTTCACTGCATCGTCCAGTACATCCGTCATCGCTGTGGCAATGAAGCCCGGAGCGATTGCATTCACTGTGATGCCCCGTGAGCCGAGCTCTTTGGAAACGGATTTGGTCAGCCCGATGATACCGGCCTTGGAGGCGGCATAATTTGCCTGCCCGGCGTTGCCGAAAATGCCCACCACAGAGGCAATCGAAACAATTCTTCCGCTTTTTTGACGAAGCATGATGGCGGAAATATGTTTTGTCATATTAAAGGTACCTTTGAGATTCACATGGATGACATCGTCAAAGTTTTCCTCGCTCATTCTCATGATGAGGCCGTCTTTTGTGATGCCGGCGTTGTTGATCAGATAATCAATGGTTCCGAAATCCTTTTGGATTTCCTTTATGATCGCTGCGGTATCGTCATAGGATGATACATCTCCAAGATAAACCTTGGCTTTCACGCCGTACCCTTCCAGCTCGCTGATGAGCCCTTCCGGTGCAGGGACGATGGAAACGATGGCAATATTGGCGCCCGCGGCGGCAAACTGCACGGAAATTTCTTTACCGATCCCGCTTACGCCGCCCGTGATTACTGCTGTTTTATCTTTGTACATTGTTTTACCCTCCGATGATTGAATTGACGGTATCCGATAAGCTTTCGATGCTGTCAATCTGATATGTTTTGATCGTTCTGTCGATTTTTCTGATGAGTCCGCACAGGGTT
>MKRK01000213.1:7239-8748 GCA_001896915.1 Clostridiales bacterium 43-6 | reverse complement strand
AGAAGAAGCGTTAAGAATCCCTAACAAACCATTTCATCGATTCTTATATTGGGAAACACCAGCAGGAGAAAAATATTACCCAGAAGATACCATCCATCAAAATCTATTCTTGACACCAATTTATGAAGAAATTCTTCATTTAGTGACATTTGAAACCAATGGTGGTACACCCATAGAACAAGTATGGGCCAGGGAAGGTACTTTTTATGAACCCCCTACACCTATCAAAGAAGACTACGTGTTTTACCGCTGGTGTACAGATATACACTTAAACCATGCATATCAGCCTTATGAACCATTAAAGTCATCTGTGACTCTATATGCTCATTGGGTTAGACGTAATTACATCATCACTTTCTATTTTTCTGAAATAGTGTATTATGTATATTCAGCAAATTCAACTCAACCTTTTCCAATCATAGATACAAGCCGTTATAATAATTTCTCTTATTGGTATGAAAAAGATCCAAATGTGCCATTTGTCATCCCAGAAACGATGATTAAAAGAGACATTGTTTTGTATGCGAAATATAATTAATAACAAAGAAAGAAGGTAATAAAATGAATAAAGTGTTTGTTCTATTTATTTTACTCAGCCTAGGATTTCTATTGACGGGTTGTCAAACCAATGTAGACAATGAACCAGATCCTTCTGAAATGGTCAAAATATCAATTTTTCTACCAAACGATCAGTATAGAGCTTCATTATCTTATCAAGTACCCAAAGATGTTCGTTTTCTCCCACTGATACCAACCACTGAGATAGAAGGCTACACTTTTGTCGGCTATCAAGATTACCGAGGTTATCCAATCACAGAATACACTACCTCAAGTGATACGATGGCCATTTACGCGATTTATACGGTTAATGAACATACCTTATACTTTCATGTGAATGGTGGTGTAGAGATGGCACCAATGACCTTTAAATACACAGAAACCATTGAAACCAATGATTTTATTCCAACTAAAGAAAACCACACTTTTCTAGGATGGTTTAAAGATGAAGCGATGACTCAACCAATCGGTATATTCTTCGCAGAAGACAATGATGTCCACATCTATGCGAAGTGGACATTAAACGAATAATCAATCAAACATCGAAAGAAGGCTAGATAATGAAGCATTTTACTTGGATTTTGTTGCTTTTGCTAAGCATCATATTAGTCGGATGTGTCCCTAAGGAAAACAATATTGATGACAAACCCGAACCAGAAATCACCTATAATTATACCTATGATTTGACTTTAGAAAATTATGCTAAATACATTGTTTTTAGATATAGACACTTAGATATTGTCGATGGCAACAAACAACTCGAGGTATTCTTTGAAACCAAATACCCAAATGGAATCATGGTCGATATTGAAGCGACCGTATTTCTACAAACAGAATACACGATTTTTGAAACCATCATTCAAAACGCTGAGTTTCCAATTAGTTTTACCAATTTAGATCAAGCTTCAAAAGTTTTAAATTATACCGGCTTTCAAAACTTTCGTTTAGTTG
>MKRK01000213.1:6596-7136 GCA_001896915.1 Clostridiales bacterium 43-6 | reverse complement strand
TTACTTACATGTTACTGAAGGTGGACAAACTCAAATAAGCTCAGTGAAAACTGCATATCCTACAGACCCGTTTTATTACGAGACCCTTTATAGTGATTTCTCTGGCGCATTATGGATGGAAAATAGCCAAGGTGATATCGATGCCTATTATCTTAGTCATCGCCATTTTGACCATTATCTCCAAAAACTGTTGGTGATCCCTAAAGAAGATTTGAACACGGTTGTTGATGATGGTCTATTTGAATTGGATGATTCATGGACTTATTCTATAGAAAATGGTGATTTTGTTGTCACGGGTTCGAGTGAAAGTTTACTCGATGTTGTATTATTCGATGAACAAACATTAAATCAATATCAAAACCTCTTGGGAAATGACACAATAGAAATTACCTTTGCTGATTTAGATACAAGATTAATGGTATCGATTGTACTGTGGGTGGGGTTAAGCAAAGTTAAAATTGAGACCTATTATAGTTTTAATACATTTGCTTCAATCGACTTATCTAAGTATCGTGTATTGCCAACAACAAACCCGGAGTT
>MKRK01000213.1:5263-6498 GCA_001896915.1 Clostridiales bacterium 43-6 | reverse complement strand
AGGTACGTATGTTTTTGATTTATCTTATCCAGTTGAAATCGAAGTATATGACCTAAGTGGCAACCTGATTGAACCTGAGACCTGGCTAACACCACTGGTATCTGATAAAAAGTATCGTTTAGAATCAGGTTTTTATATGGTCAGCATGTTTCACGGACGCAACTCAACCATCGATTATTCTATTTCACTCAATCACTTAGAAGATATTTATGAAACCATTGGTTCACCGACCGATGAAATTGAACTCGTGGACGGTTTCAATCTTCATATTGAAGGCAAGTTTGATGAGGTGTATCTATATTATGAAGCCCTTAAAGATGGGTATATCGTATTGTATCACCCTGACAATGAACCACTTGAAGTCATATACGTATATAATGAAATGCTTGGTAATCAAGTGACCTATACCATCTATGGTGAAGTGCCTATTCACGTGGTTGCAGGTATCAATCGTATAAAAATAACTGCCCCAGAAGCAGTCAATACAATCGTTCACATTCGAGTGGGTGAATAGATTTTACCAATTCTTTATCAAAGGAGCAGAAATGAAAAAATTAGCGATTTTACTGCTTGTTTTACTATTGGTTGGTTGTCAATCGAAACGTAAAGAAGAAATCATTCAAGTACATTTCATAAATGAGATTGTACCTTTTTCAACAGCATCGATTGACATCCTTAAAGGAAAATCCATAGGTGATCAATGGTTTGAACCTGAAATGCCTGGATATACATTCATCGAATGGAAAACACTTGAAAATGAATCTGTGACTGAACAAACCGTATTCACAAAAAATACTTGGTTGTATCCCGTTTATAATGAAAATATGTATATTGTAACATTCAATACCAATGGTGGTGAACCCATTGAACCAGCCATGTTGAGTTTTTCAAATTTTGATCAAGAACAGTTTGTCACAAGTCAACCGTGGCATGCTTTTGTGGGTTGGTATTACGATGCAGCCTTTACCAGAAGTGTAGATCCAACAACTAAGTTGGTAGAAGACATCACTGTGTATGGGAAATGGGAACCTAAATCATACAAGTTAACCTACCATTTGACAGGTACAACCGTGATTGAAGTGTATTTTAATGCAGGTGATAAAGTTGTCCCATATGTCCTAACTTATCCAGAAAACTTTATAGGATGGTCAGAACTTTCTAAGAATACACTATTTAATTTTAACAGTATGCCCAGTAGGCAAGTTGATGTTTATATCAAGACATCCTAAGTACAA
>MKRK01000213.1:4420-5194 GCA_001896915.1 Clostridiales bacterium 43-6 | reverse complement strand
TCGGTAGTATAATTATTTTTTTCTAATGGACAAAAGATGCAAATTATTCGTTTTATTATATGTATGGGATTATTAATGAAAAAGCTTATTACATGGATGAGGATACAGAATAATCATAACTCAATTGTGTGTGATAATGATTTGGATGATTAATAGTTAACAATTAACTCAATCACAATGGAGGAATACCATGTTAATTTTAAAAAACATTTCAAAAACATATGAGTCAAGAAAGGGCGTTTTCGTCAATGCACTTAAAGAAACAACCCTTCATTTTTCCAATAAAGGGATGGTTTTTATTCTTGGAAAAAGCGGATCAGGAAAAACGACCCTTTTAAATCTCATTGGAGGATTAGATAAGCCAAGTAATGGTGATATTCTTATTCATGGACATTCCATTGGTAACATACCACTCACTTTTGATGTGTATCGAAATGAATATATCGGATTCATTTTTCAAGAGTTCAATTTACTTGAAACTGAAACTGTTTATAAAAACATGGAGTTTCCCTTATTGTTACAAAAACAAAATAATAATTCACAAAAAATAAAAGAGGTTTTAAAGTACGTTGATTTGGAAGGTCATGAAAATAGATTTCCAAGTGAGTTATCTGGTGGACAAAAACAAAGAATTGCGATTGGTAGAGCATTGATTAAACAATCATCCATTCTTTTAGCTGATGAGCCTACAGGTAACTTAGATAGCGAAACAGCTGAATCTATCATGAATCTACTCAAAGATATATCTAAGAAACAATTAGTCATCGTGGTTAC
>MKRK01000213.1:3844-4399 GCA_001896915.1 Clostridiales bacterium 43-6 | reverse complement strand
TACGTATGCCGATAGAATCATCGAAATAAAAGATGGCATTGTTATTTTAGACTCCAAACCTGAAAAAAACAACATTTCAGAAACCATTTTGACATTTAAATCGTTAACTTTTCCTACTTTATATGCGTTCAAAATGGGATTTCACAATTTGCTAAAGAAAAAAGCAAAGACGTTTATCAATCTCATCATTTCCACACTCAGTATATTTTTAATTGCTTTTTCCCAAATCTTGTTGATGTATTCCCCTGAGGATGCATTAGCTCAAACATTGAGTGATAACAATGTTGAACGCATCCAATTGTTTCAAAACAGGTTTGATTCTTATGTTGTACCTTCATCTATGGAACTACCTTTGAACCCGTCTATTTATAATGGAAGCTTAGAAGATTATAATTACATTCAAGTCGTTAATGGGTATTACATCATTACCAGTGCAGAAGATGTTCTTAGTTTAGGTTTTATGTTTCATGATTATCAAGAAATTACTGACGAATCCAGATATGTTACAGACTATTTTATTGACATGATGATAGGCAACTTAGAAATATCTAATGA
>MKRK01000213.1:0-3834 GCA_001896915.1 Clostridiales bacterium 43-6 | reverse complement strand
TTGTAGGTAAATACATTAGGAATTCTTTTAGTCCACAAACTGTGTATTTGATTGCAGGCATCATTAAAACAGACTATCTAACCTATATGAACGTTGATTTCACATTTAAAAGTGTTGCACCGATAGACTACTTTGAACCTAAAGTTTTCTTTGCTTACCAACGCTATAATCAATCTTTTTACGAGGCCATTTACATAACGGAAAATCAATTGCGGAAGATAGATCATTCGATACGACTTCAAGCTGAAAGAAATCAAACAACTATTATAAGCGATAAAACGTTCATCATTCAAGGCTTTGATGTGGTGGATATTGTACAATTAAATGCTCAAGTGATTGCTTTAACTGGTGATAACTTGACAGTTGGTCAAGTTAATGCATTAGAAAATGAGATATATATAACTTCAGATTTATATAATAGGCTATTTGCTGAGCAGATAAGTTTTTCAGAGTATCTTCAATATGACATGATGACAGATACCTATACAGTATTAAAATATCCAAACAACATAGGAAAACCAATACAATTAAAGGTATTTGATTTGGCGTCCAAAAATTTAGTCGATAAAACCTTTACGCTTAAAGGTGTAATCATGGATCCATTTGCATTTGGTTCTAATAACTTCAGAATTTACGCCAATGATACAGATATCGAATCCATGGTTCATGTAGATTTTGTCAATAATCTAACGATTTTGAAGTTGACAGGTTCTTTATCAAAAGATAAAGTGTTGCTAAATGAACTGCGAAAAGATAATAATGTTGCAGTTAATCACTTCTATTCGATACCGATTTATGATAACGAGCAGTTTCAACGAAACCTTGGAACAACATTTTTAATATTTGGAATCATATCAGGCATTGTTACGGTATTAGTAACTATGAATTTCATTCACTACTCTATTGTGGATCAAAAACATGAAATTGGCATTTTAAGGTCACTGGGATCTCGTGTTATTGATGTAATGAAAATATATATATTTGAAACTTTCATAGTATCTTTGATGATTTTTATGAGTACGACTTTGATTATGTACCTACTTGTTTATTACAACAATTTGTCAATGTCGAAAATATCATATCCTAACATGACATATTTACTTGTAGAACCTATTTCAATCGGTGTTGCTTTTCTATCATCTATTGTATTGGTTAATGTATTCACGATTTTACCAATTTCCAAAATTGGACGTTTGAAACCAATAGAGGCTATCAGAAAGTAATTATGAGGTCATAAATGAGAAAAATAATTGTATTACTCATTGTTTTACTCCTAAGTGGTTGTAATAACAATACAAGTGGAAGTAAGGAAAAAATAACCATTCATTTCAGTAATGAGTCATTAAACTTTGTTCCAAAAGATATTGAAATTTATCGTGGAGATGCCTTGGGAGAATTTTTATATAGACCCACTCTACCTGGTTATGATTTTACAGAATGGAAAACAAATCAAGAATTATCCGTTAACGAAAATACTATTTTTACGGAAGAAACCTGGTTATTTCCTGTATTTGAAGAAAAGTCTTTTGAGATTCAGTTTGTTACAAATGGCGACACTACCATTGAACCAGTAAGTATTTTGCACACACAATCACTTATTTTGCCAGATTATACACCTGAAAAAGAAGGTTATGATTTTGTAGGTTGGTATTTTGATGTAGAGTTTACTCAAAGAGCTGATCAAGTTACGCTGTTAACTAGGGATATTACTTTATATGGGTATTGGACACCTAAAATATACAAACTAACATTCTATATATCAGAATCCACTCAAATCATGGTCAATTTCAAGGCAGGAGATACAGTCATTCCATATGAACCGCTTTATCCTCAAGACTTCATTGGATGGGTCGAAGCGGATTCAGATATTTTATTTGATTTTAGCAGTATGCCACAAAGAGATGTTACAGTTTATATGAAAACTGGAACAAACGAATAAGTTCAATTTTGAAAAAAAGAAAAGACCATCACTGGTCTTTTTTCGTACTGTTTTGATGGATAAATCGTTGATAATCATCAAGATTAGGTATTGATGACATACCGCCAAACTTGGTTGTGGTCAAAGCTGCTTTTGCATTAGCAATCATAAGTGCGTCCTCGACATGACGGGTTGAAAAGTCTAAGTTACTTTTAATCATCTCTGCTAAAAATGTGCCAATGAATGCGTCGCCAGCCCCTGTGGTATCTACCACTTGAACTTTAAATGCAGGCACATCGATGTGATTTCCCGATTTAAAGAAAAATGTAGAACCTTGGCTTCCTCGAGTGATGATGACATATTTTACATGACCAATAAACAAGGATTTTATCGCTGATGTTTCATCTGATATACCTGTGATAAATGACAATTCATCATTGGATATTTTGAGGAGATCCGCTTTAGGTAGGAAAGATTGGATGACATCTTTATATGCATTGTGATCTTTCCATAGTGATAATCGTAGGTTAGGATCAAAACTGATGAATCCACCCTGAAGTCTGGCACTATCCATGGCTTTTACATGAGCATCTCGAATCGGATAATCACATAAACTTACAGAACAAAAATGGAACACACAATCTTTTAGGATGCTTTCTTCAACTTGATCAGCATGAAGTAACTGATCTGCTGAAGGGTCTCGATAGAAGATGAAATCCCGTTCACCAGCATCCGATAGTGTCACGTAAGCCAAAGCTGTGTTGGCTAAACTAGATTGATACAAGTAATCACACGATACCCCTTCATCTTTTAGACAATCGACTAGGTAATCACCGAAAGCGTCTTTACCTACCTGTCCGATGAAGTAACTCGAGATACCCGATTTTACACCTGCAACAGCCACATTGGCTGGTGCGCCACCAGGGTATTTTGTAAACCCGGTGACCTCTTTCAATTTACGTCCTTTTTCTAAAGGGATAAAGTCAATCAATAATTCACCCATGGTGACTAAGTGTTTCATAAAGACCTCTACTTATATTTCTTTAAATTGCTGATGGTCACGTTGCTATTGAGACCATAAAAACCAAAATTGGTTTGTTCCACTCTAAACATCCGTGCTGTGAGTGCCGTTTGTCCTTCCATGTATAAAGTAACAATGGTCCCATCAGCGTCTAAAGCTTCTTCAAATAACAATGTAAACTTGAGTTGGTTACTGGTATTGTAAAACGTATTGACAGTATACAAACGATCTGTCGTTCGTTGCGTAAAGTGTCCTCGATAGAAGGATATTCGCTGTAAATCAGCATTGAAATCATAATGATAGGAAGCTTCACCTTCACGATAGTCAAAGAATAATCCAAAGTATCCATCAATCGAATCTATGTCTAAATAGCCCTCAATTTTAGTGATTCCTTCCAAATCATTGAAGGTCACGTATTGATACTGACTGATGCTTGAAAAGGTGATTTTTTTTGTAGTAGCATTGGAGATATTTGAATCGGTAATCTCCAACAATTGTGGGTGACTGATGGTTTCATCTATGGTGGATATGATATCTACATATAAGGTACCATTGGCGTTTTGTTTCAATTCATGGGCGATAAAATTACCACCCCAACCAAATTCATTGGTACGGTTGAAATCATGGGAAACCCAACCCCCTAAAATCATCTGTGAATCGCTCGCTGCGACTTTTCCGGCATATAAACCTTTACCATCAAAGCGATTCATCGATGGTTTAATCCATTCGTCAGAGAAATTCTTTTTGTATAGGTAATGGGTTTGTCTGCTTGGCCACTGGTCTGAAAATGTTAAGTACCAATACCCATTGAAGTACCATAAGGTTGGACATTCTAAATTAGAATCGATTTGTCCAGTGCCTGTGGTTGCGTTATTTAAAAAGTAGATACCATTGG
>MKRK01000212.1:50412-51707 GCA_001896915.1 Clostridiales bacterium 43-6 | reverse complement strand
TCCTCCATTTCCTCGTTGTAGTAGGTGAGGCTGATGGTGGGGTCTTTTGCATCAATGCCGAGAGCAGTTTTCAGCTTATACTCACAGAGAGTGTGTGCGTCCGTTCCTTCAGCGGCATAGTCACTGCCTTTGTCCTCGTAACTCTCGCAGAGCCTTACGGAAGGAGGACAATTCAGCCACCTGTGTGACGCGGAAGCCGAGAGGAGAGCGTGTTTACCCATTTCCCAGCACCTCGGCTTCAGCCAGCAATGCCGAATATTTTGAAGGGTCGATTTCCGACAGCTTTCCGGCACCGTGCTTCTCAAGCAGCACACGAACCTCTGCGGTATGACCGGCGCGGCTCTTTTCCGCAAGAACGGCTCTGACTGCTTCAAGGGTGATTGGCTTTTCTTCCGGGGCTGAAACTTGCTGCTGTGGTTGTTCAGCTACTTCGAATCCACCACTGCCACTAAAAAAGTCAGACAGTGATTCTGATATTCCAATTAGTGCTTCACCACAACGCTTCAGTTCCGATACCGCAAGGGAAAGTTCACTTATCTTACTCATCCGTTTTTCCTCCTTCCTTTTTTGCTTTCTCCTGCCGTGAAAGCATCGTCAGCTTTCGGGCGAGTCGTTTTGACACCACACTGATTGCAGTGAGGACATCTGCCAGTTCCTCGTCTATCCCGCAATCACGAATTTCAGTGTCGTTTTGTTTTTTCTGTGTCTGCATTTTTGAACCTCCGTTCTGAGGGCCGTTTATCTCCCTCACCATCCACAGGACAGAAGATGGAAGTTTGAGTACCAAGTTTAAAATTCTTTTTTGGTGTTGCCCTCTGATATCCACAGGACACCAGAGGGCATTTTGAGTACCAAAATCAAATAAAATCTTTAAGGTGTTCTCGAAGCTGTGAAAATAACTTTGTTTTCCTTTTATTAATGGCTTTTTGCGAAAGCCCGATATCCGCTGCGATTTCACGCTCAGACTTACCGATACTGAATAGCTCCATAATTCTGCGGTTGTCCGGGTCGAGTTCATCCAAAGCGGCATACAGCTCTTTGAGGAGCAGCTTGTCCGCTACCAATTCAGCAAGGTCAATGGGTTCGGCAATTTCAAACCCATCCTCTGTGAATTTGTCCAGTGAGAGGACACTGCCTGTCCGCTGTTTGTCACACTTACTGCAGTCTTTGTTGCAACGGCTTCCGTTTTCGCTGATGCAGCGTTTTTCCCGTTCTTTGCGTTTGTGTTCCGCCCACGCCGGGCGCTTGTAAGCGCGGTAGACCTCTTCTGTAACTGGGATTTGCTGACCCTCGAT
>MKRK01000212.1:17668-50366 GCA_001896915.1 Clostridiales bacterium 43-6 | reverse complement strand
CTCCTTTTCCTTGGGGTGCTGGAAACAGGAGAACCAATCGACGCAATAAAAAAAGGCCGCAGGTATACGCTGTTTCCAGCGTTACCCCGGCCTTAAGTGGTGGTTACCATGCCACGGAATCCATAGGAGCAGACGTGAGTTGACGTCGCTTGTATGGCATCCCTTATATCGGTGACATGTACCCCGATTTGCTCAGTTAGTAAAACTACTCAATTGATATTCAGTTGTCGTGCATTTGGCATAAGTGTGGGTTTTCGCGGCATATTTGGTGAAGCCCGTGCCCTTGCTTTCTCAACACGTTTGGTCTTTAAGTCACAAACATAGACTTTACCGCACTCGCTACATTTACATGAAATAATAGCTTCAGCTGTTTGGTCAGCCATTGTCTTGCCTCGCCGACAGTGTGGGCAGATAAATTCAATTAAGAATTCTTGTGTAGTCATTTTTTATCCTCACTTTGTGATTTTTAATGTATTGCCACGATTAACTGCGGCATTCGTGTTGGCATTCCTTTCATGGTGTTAATTTGTATATATCCATATGAACACTACGGTCTAAAAAAACGACAACACTAATGTGAAGCCGTATGTTTCAGCTTATGCTATAAGGTTAAACTGATCAAGGCGAATCTCTGTGGCTTGAAACGAAACATTAAAGACAGCAGCAATGTTCCCGACAGCAGCTTTGTATTTATCATGGTCAACAGTCTCGCTAAAAACCGCCGCACCTGTTCCGAAATGCTGGCGAAGTTCCTGATAGGCACAGTGCAAGAAAGCAAATTTCGGCATAAGTATTGCAGCCGCAAGTGAATTCGCTTGCCACTCCTCTTTATCAGACTCAGTGACCAAAGCCTTCTTTTTAATAGAAATCTCAGATTCGCCACATGGCAAATAGCCTACTTTCTTAAGTGCGAACACTTGATTAGAAGGCGAATGATAGCTGCGGTGAAGAATCCAGTGGGAAAGTTCATGAGCGAGTGTGAATCTGCGTCTGGGCAACTGGCGTTGACCACTTAAAGACATATCGAGGACAATATTTCCTGCAACTAAATCGAACGTTGTGGGTTCAAAATGAAGATTATAACAGGGTATAGTTGTATCTTCGAAAGCAACTAACCCAAGAATGGATTTGTTCGCAGACAAGTTCTTGCAGTATACATCAAGGTATAGACAGTCCTTGATAAGATAGTTGATGTCAACCTCTCCCGGACTGTCAACCACTGAAGCGAGATATTCCCGTAACAACATCAAGGCGATGTCGTCGAAATCAGTTTTGTGAAGTTTATACATGCCGTTTGGTTCTTGTTCGTAACTTAGTTTCAATAGTCAATCCCCCTTCTTTTCGGGGGTAATTATCTTGTCGATAAACTGTTGCCACTTTTCTTCTGAGATATTGTGGTCTCTAGCTTTTCGTAATGCTACTCGAGCAATGTCGGTTTTCCCAATATACTCGGTTAGGTCTGGATAGCTCCCCTCGCGAATTTCACCTGCCAAATCATAAAAGTGGCTGAGTTGCTCCTCCTGTGTAATGCAGAGGACTTCGGCTAACTTTTCAAGGTATTTGACTGGTGGCCATCTATTTCCTTTTTCTATATCACTCAGGTATGCTGGAGCCATATCAATTTCGCCGGCAACACTTCTAAGCGATTTGCCAAGCAATTCACGTCTTGCTCTTACGAAACTTCCGAAAGATTGTTTATTCATAATTGCACCTCCTGTTAATGTGTTCATATACATATTAACATAGCTTATTCAAAAAATCAATCCCTAAACTTAAAGAAGTTGAAAAATTATTACCAGTATAATAAAACTAAAGCATTGCTTAAATATTATTTACTTCCGCTTGCTAAATATTGATTTATTCTTTGAAAAGTGCTATACTACAGAGGTGTGGCTGTTCTTATAACTATGCAAAGGAGATTTGTGTATGGAAGTCAATTACAAAAAATTGTGGAAACTGTTGATAGATATGGATATGAAGAAGCAAGATCTTCAAAGTGCAGCCAATATAAGTGCTGTTACCATTGCTAAACTCGGTCGCAACGAAAACGTCACCACGGCAATTCTCGCTAAAATATGTACGGCACTGAATTGTAACGTTGGAGATATAATGGACATTGCTGGCGAGGATGTTCAAGACACTTCAAAAACGGAGGAATTCTTGCATGACAAATAAAACAATAAAATTCATAGATCTGTTTGCTGGGATGGGAGGAATTCGACTTGGTTTTGAGCAAGCTTTCAAGCAAGCAGGCTTTAAAACGGAATGTGTTTTTACATCCGAAATTAAAGAATCAGCGGTTAAGGCTTATAAAAAGTACTTTAATGAACAGAACATCAAAGGTGATATTACACAAATAAAATCTGAAGATATACCTGATTTTGATTTTCTACTGGGCGGTTTTCCTTGCCAAGCATTCAGTGTAGCAGGAAAACAACGCGGTTTTGCCGACACTCGTGGGACGTTATTTTTTGAAATTGAGAGAATTATCAGAGATAAGAAACCGTATGGTTTTTTACTTGAAAACGTGGAGGGGTTGGTTGTTCATGACTTGGAAAACAACACTGTTAAACCAGGAAGAACATTAAAAACAATACTTCACAAATTAGAGAAAGAATTGGATTATACTGTTACTTGGGATATACTTGACGCTCAGGATTTTGGATTAGCCCAAGCCAGGAGACGTATATACATTGTAGGTACAAAAAAGGAAAAGGTATCATTGAAGAATTTCCCACAGAAAAAATCCACCTTTTCTGATGTTATGGAAAAGGGGTGCAAAACCTTGAATGGGGAATTTTCAAAGAAGCTATTCAAAAAGTTTAAGCCAGAAGAACTTTATGGTAAGGCTATAAAGGACAAGCGTGGTGGAGAAAACAATATTCACAGTTGGGACATTGGCATAAGAGGGCACGTAACCCAAAAAGAGCAAAACTTGCTGAATGCATTGTTGTTGGAACGAAGGAAAAAACATTGGGCTGAGAAAATTGGGATTGACTGGATGGACGGCATGCCTTTGACAGCCGAGCAAATACGCACGTTCCATAATGTTGAGGACTTGCAGTTAATGTTAGACAAACTGGTGGAACAGGGGTATTTAGTTTTGGAACACCCTAAAAAGAGGGTCGAAAGCGAAAATTCTACATCTGACAGAACATTATATGAGCGTATTCCAGATGTGACAAAGCCAAAGGGATATAATATAGTAACAGGAAAACTGAGTTTTGAATTTAGTCGAATTCTGAATCCTGAAGCTGTTACACCCACGTTAGTAGCAATGGATATGTCAACTATTGGAGTTATCGATAATTGTGGAATTAGAAAATTGACTCTGCGTGAGGGACTTAGGCTATTTGGATACCCGGAAGATTATAGCTTGTGTGATTTTGAAGATACTCAGAAAGGAAAGAAACAGGGATTCGATTTACTTGGTAATACTGTCTGCGTCCCTGTGATAAAAGCGGTTAGTGAGCGGTTGGCTGCACAATACCTTTCTGAAATAGATGGAGGCGAAAAATAATGAACCAGCAAAAACCAAAGGCACTTACAGTTGAGGAATTTATAAAGACTGCGACTATGTTCTACCTTGACTCGGATTTGGAAAAAGAATTCGAGAATTTGGCTGAAGCCGACATTAAGGAACTTCAATCAATACCACCAAGCATAGCAACAATGGATGGGATTAGAAAATATGTGCGAGACAATAAAAAAGCTCTCCATAACCTCACAAGTCTCTTGAATATTTCGGAAGAGCGTTTTAAGAGAATAATTACAATGTCGCGCATTCAAAAGAAGCATATGCCTACGAGTGAGTGGTCACTATCAAAAATCCAAAGGGAAATGATAGAACACCCTGAATTTATGGACGAAGTGTGTGAACTGTTTTTGAATGGAGCAGTTCTTGAAAAATACAAAAATTTAATTCCAACATATTATCGCGAAAATTTTCAGATAAACGTATCCACGGTTGGAAGAATAGGAAACTCAGATGATATAAGGCGGTTAGTTAAGCGTGGCTTAGAGGGTAAATATAGCAATCGAATAGGTGACAGTTTTTTTAAAGCGGTGCATGATAAAATTGTAGAAATATGTGACCAGACTGGTTTGACATATGTTATCAAAGGCAATGTTCAATCAATAGGAAGAACTATCGGGATTGCAGTGCCAACTGAGAAAACCCCGCGCCTTTTGATAGATATTACTTGCAATATCACAACGTCAAGCAGTCAAAGTGATTATGCAAAAACTGCAGAAACAACAGCTTCCAAAATCCGAGAGTTAAATAACGGGAAGCCCACCAAGCAAAAGCTTGTGTTTATTAATGTTGTTGATGGAGCGGGATGGGTAAGTCGGCGGGCTGACTTGGAAAAAATCCATAGATGTTCGGATTATTTGCTTAATCTTCGCTCGCTTGATACTATCAGTGATATAGTAAAATACTATCTTTAACAGGAGGATTAATCAATGAATGCAGAACAGAGAAAAGCTGAACTCAAGAGGATTCAGGATTCAACACAGCCTTGTATGACAGGGATAACGCTTACATATCACGGCGAACGCACGACGTTCAACGCCTATCGAATTCCGTTGAGCATACTAACATACAACCCGTACAATGGGCGCATAGGGAGTGTGGTCAAATCATACGAGCGTCAGAATCATCCACTTGACCCTGATAGTCCGGCGGATGTTGCCCTTATTGAAAAATTTTTGTGGGAATCTAAGGTAGAAGCAAACGAGCGAACAAAACAGAGCCTCCTTGAAGACCACCAACAGCGGTATGGTATTGTCACTGCCGACGGAAAGATAATTGATGGAAACCGACGTGCCAGCCTATTAAATAGGATTTGGCGTGATGACAGCGTTGCTGCCAATCTCAAACAGCACACGCAGTTCTTCGAAGCTATCATCCTCCCTATAGATGCAGATAGGAAAGAAATTTTACGCCTTGAGACTACATATCAGATGGGCGAGGATGCAAAGGTAGACTATGGTCCTATAGAAAAATACCTCAAGGCGGGTGACTTAGCGGGTGAGGGATTCTCTAACAATGAAATTGCCAACTTTATGGGTGTTAAACTTGCAGATGTTAAGATGTATCTGGATGTCCTTAAGATGATGGATGAATACTTGGATACCTACGGTTACACGGGAATATATACAGTTCTTGACACAAGAGAGGACTCCTTTCAAAAGCTGGACAGTGCTTTGCGTGGCTATGCCGCCGGTGGGGTTTCCAAGATGTGGGGTTATGACATTGAAGCGGATGTTTCTGACCTAAAAAGTATTGCATTCGACTATATTCGTTTGGGTTTAGACCAGCAGGATTCTCGTGATATCATCAGAAAACCGAGCAAAAACAACACAGATGCCAGCTTTTTCTCTAATGAAGAAATTTGGCGGCAATTTGCGGATGCTCATTTTGAGACGGTTGAGGGTGTTCGTGAGAAGTCCGTTGATGAAATTATTCGCGATAACCCCGGAGGGGATGTCGGACGGCTGCTCCGTGCACGGGATAACGCATGGAAGGAAGCTGTCGGTGAAAAACTGAATGAGAACTTTCTACGCTCACGTGATAAATTGAATAACAAGCAGCAAGCCGCAGAACCAATCAAGTTGCTTCAGAAAGCATGGGAGGCCATATCTGCGGTTGATACCAGCCAAGATTCTTTCAAAGATGATCCTGGAATAAAGGAATACCTTGATGAAATCGCTAAGAAGGTTAAGGAATATGGAGAAATTTTACGATAGTTAGGTGGGTGAAGTATGGGCATATTACACATTGATTCAAATACAGCCGACAATCGGCTCATAGTCACTGGGGATGTAGGACAAATCTTAGAAAGTCGCCGCGCTGCCCGTTTCCTTAAGGACAATACCGACTATATCCTCTCTGACAGTGTGATTTATATTTCTATTACCGACAGTTTGAACAAAAGTATCGACAGGGTGCGGACGGCAGCTGGTTATGCAAAATGCGATGTTGAAATCTCTGGGGAAGCAAATGAGGGTATCCAGTCTTACATCGAGGAAGAGAGCAAGTTTGCTGAGTTTTCGTCTAAAGCTATGGACATTCGCAACAACCATTGCAATGTTAGCGAATTTCAAGCATTTCAAGATGCGCTCGTTGCAAATATGCCCACTCGAACCCTCTACAATTTGCAGATGCTTTCAGCGTATCATTTAGCGTTCTCGCAAAATGCTTGCAACTTTTCAGTTCCGGGTGCGGGAAAAACCAGCATTGTTTTTGGAGCTTACACATACCTCAAGAATTTGCCGGATGATCATCCTCGAAAAGTAGACAGACTGCTGATAATTGGCCCCATAAACGCTTTTGGTCCTTGGGAACTGGAATATGAGGAGTGCTTTGGTGTAAAACCAACTTCAAAGCGTTTAACCGGTAAACTTCAAATAGATCATAAAAAACAATATTTTTATGAGAATAATCCCGCCGAGTTGACGCTGATTTCCTATGCCTCGGTTATGTCCCTTACACAAGAACTTCTATTCTTCCTCAAAAAGCATAAGGTAATGGTTGTGCTTGACGAAGCACACAAAATCAAGAATACCAATGGGGGTATCATTGCTCAGAGCATAATGGAATTGGCACAGGATTGTAAGGCGAGAGTCGTACTCACTGGTACACCTGCACCGAACGGTTATGAAGACTTGTACAATTTGTTTAAGTTTATCTGGCCGACGAAAGAAATTGTCCGTTTTCATATTGGGCAGTTGAAAGATATGTCGAGGACTCCAAATGACCCAAGGGTTGATTCATTGCTTAATTCCATATCCCCGTTTTTTATAAGGATTAGGAAGAGCGACCTTGGCATTCCACCCGCTGTCAATAACCCACCAATGGTAGTGGAGATGGGTGAAACACAACGGCGTATATACGATTATATTGAGAGGAAGTATATTTTTGACATTGCCAATAGTCGTGACCAACGTTTTCAAAACGAACTGGTTAGAGCAAGGCTGATTAGACTTATGCAGGCATCAACTAATCCTGCGCTTCTTCGTCAGCCATTATCTGAGTTTGCTGATGTTGAAGATGTAGACTTTGATACGGTTCAGGACGACACGAAAATGCTTAACGAGATATTACGGTATGCAGAGGCAGAAGTTCCTGCAAAATATATAGCTGTCAAGGATATCTTACGCGAAATCATTGGTCGTGGCGAAAAGGCTATTGTCTGGGCGTGCTATATAAAGAACATAGAAATGCTTCGAGATTATCTTGCTTCAAATGACATTGATTCTCGAATATTGTACGGAGCTACGCCGGTTGCGGGTGATGGCATAAGCGAGGATGACGATGAATACTCAATTACCCGAGAAGCCATAGTCAAGGAGTTCCATAAGGATGATTGCCCTTATAAGGTGATAATCGCAAACCCATTTGCCGTGGCTGAGTCGATTTCTCTTCATAAGGCTTGTCACAACGCTATTTACTTAGAGCGTTCTTTTAATGCCGCGCATTTTTTACAATCCAAAGACAGAATTCACCGTTATGGATTAAGCGACGATGTTGTAACTAACTATTACTATTTGCTTTCTGCTGAGTCTGTCGACCTAACCATTCACGAGAGGCTTGCCGAAAAGGAGCGTAGGTTGCTGGAGATTATTGAGAGTATGCCCATCCCACTCTTTGACAACAACCTTGATGATGGTGGAGATGATGATATAAAGGCGGTGCTAAGGGATTATGCAAGAAGAACTAAGGCGGATTAATACAATAGGTGATTCGCAGGGAATTCTGCACTTTGCCAGTACCATCCTCAAAGGTGACGAAATCAAGAGGGAATCGGCACGGCAGATATGTTCATTTGTGAACGATATGCGAATTAACTTTAGCGGTGCGGTAACCTTTTTTGAATACTTGGGCTTTATTAGTGTTTCTGAAAATTCACTAATACCAACAGATGAGGGCAAAAAATTGTACTCCCTGCTTGGCGGTGGATTTGAAGAAATGCTATGTATGGCTTGCCTTAATAAAATCATAGCAGATACAATCCTTGATACTAACGCTCTGCGGTTTGACGTTTTAAAAGAAAGGTACCATATTCAGAAGCACGGCTTTCCAATTGCCGCCGCTGTTTTCAGAAATGTTCTTATACAACTTCACGCCCTATCAGAACGACAAGACGGTTCATTGGAGCTTAGTGAACATTACGAGTCTCTTTTCGCCAAGGTACGAAAAAGCACAAAGCGAAAGCTTTCTCTCGAAGCCTTGAAAAAGCAAATGGAACAGCAAGAACAGCAAGGTGAAGCCGCCGAGGAGTATGTGCTGAAATATGAAACGACACGTCTTGCGAGCAGTCCGATAGTCCAAAAGATAAAAAGGATATCTGATATTGACGTTTCGGCTGGTTTCGACATAGTTTCGTTTGAAGGAGAGGCATCCTCTGAGTACGACCGGTTCATCGAAGTTAAATCCTATACCGGGCAGCCACACTTTTACTGGTCTAAGAATGAAATTGAAGTAGCTACGTTGTATGGAGATAAATACTACCTTTACTTGGTTAATGCCGACAGCCTTAACCAACCCGACTACAGCCCAACTGTAATCCGAAATCCGGCAAAGTCTGTAATTGAGTCGGATGGATGGCTTATGCAACCTACCTCATATTTTGTCTTGCCTGCCGGGGAATAAGTATACGAAATAATTTTTATAGGAGAAATCATCTAACGACGAATGAACTTCAATTATTGTGAGTGATGAGTTTTTAGCACATTATAGGGAAAAAAGGGGTTTGGAGAACGTATAAATGAACGATAAAGTGGCACGTCAAATAGAGATTAGGAAAAAAGGTTATATTCTTGACCCTAACCTTATATTATCGGATTACAGAAAAGAAACGGCTGAAATTCGCGGTTATCATGGTCGGGAACTATTAGAACTGCTTCAAAACGCAGTCGACGAACTCGGCGGTACAGATGACCGCTCTGTTTCTATTGTTTTGAAAGGTAATATACTGACAATAAGCAATAACGGAAGCGTATTCTCTTTTGAAGGTTTTATTTCATTGATGTATTCAAATCTCAGCCCGAAGCATAACAAAAATGAATATATCGGCAACAAAGGTACTGGTTTTCGTTCCATACTAAACTGGGCAGACCGTGTCCGCATTTATAGTGGTGATTTGTCCGTTGAATTTTCCGAAATCTATGCTCGTGCAACGCTGGTTGAATTGCTTGAAAATGATGATGTTGCTGAGTTTTGTAAAACACATGATGATGTGCAGATTGCGACACTTGTTGCTCCTCGATTAATTTCGCCCTTGAATAATAAAGAATATGACACAGTAATCGAGGTCGAATTGAAATCTGATGTTGTTGAAAAAGTTATTGGTCAGCTACAACAAATCAATTCAAAAACCCTTCTGTTTTTAGAGAAGCTGGAGAAGCTGACGATAGAATATAGTGGAGATTTTTTTGTTTATAAAAAGACCCCTTCGGAACGTGAAAATGGTATTATCGATATACATATTACGACAAACAGAAATGGCGAAACCGTTGAAACCGACAATTGGTCTATCCTATCCCGAGAGGGCAGTTTTGAGAAACAAAAATATGGCGTGATGGTCGCCTACAAAGAGGATATGTCTGTTGTTCCGGACGTTTTATACAGCTATTTCAAGACAAAGGTACAATTTCCTGTCCATGCTCTCGTTCATGCAACGTTTGACTTAAATGCAGACAGAAACCACCTCGATGAAACAGAGGCTAATAAACACATACTCAAAGTTATTTGTGATACGCTTGTTGATCTTGCCTTGATAACAACCACTGAAAGCGTTAATTACGCCCCGCTCGCCTTGCTATCAACGGTAGGGGATTTCCCAATTGACTTGAGTTGGGACGACTTCGTTATCAAAGACTATTATCTGGAAGCAGTTGCTGCGAGCAATGTTTTTCCTACGGTGGGCAACAAATATATTAAATTTGCTGAAAAACCACGATTCTATGATAGTGATATTGCGGATTTTTTAAGTGGAGATGCATTCTCGTCACTAATGCCTCCAACGGATAATACTGCGATAAGAACCATGATTAAATCCATTGCAAAGCATAGAAAAGTAGGTATGCGGTATCAATACAGTGATATAACGACGGGAATCAATTCTATTTTACCGACTCTTCAAATCCGAGAGAGGGCAGCTTTATGGCTTACATTTATCAATGAGTACCGTAACGAGATTTCCTCAGAGAATAAGCCGCATTTTGTATTAGATAGTAGCGGCAATGCTGTAACCGATGGTCAACAAGTATTCTTACCAGCAGAAAATGTTGACTTTTCGTCTCCACCTGATTTTACGAAAATCGTTTTCATGAATAAAGACCTCGTGAGTGCTTTGCGCGACTTGCAGGGGAAAGAAAGCACATTGAGAGGCCTTGCCATTGAGCTCTCGAAATTCAATGTTCGTGAATATAACCTTGGAAACATTATTAACGCGGTCATATCTCGCTTAAGAAGCCGTGCACACCAAACGAGCAAGAAAACTAGAGGGTGCTATGAAGACACTGTCGAGTGGTTATGGAAGCTATGGAAAGCAAACGTTTTGAAAAACGAAATGTCTGCATTAACGACGATTCCATTGATAAATCGCAAAGGCGAAGCGAAAAACGCAAACGAATTATATTTCGGGCAAGAGTTCGATAATGAAGTAACTGAAAATTTGTTTGATAGCAACGATAGCCTTTTTGTTTCAATACCCAAGCGAATAGCCTTAACCGAATTGACAAAACAGCAGTATAGAGAATTTTTGTTGGCGTTAGGCGTTGCCCAGTTCCCGCGAAAAACTAAAATGACAATTCGTCCAATTCCAGAAGCTTATAGAGAACTCATATATACAAGTATAAAAAAATACCCGCTGCTCGCAGAGGACAACCGTTATCATAACGAACAGGAATTTCGCAGTGCATCTCTCAGATACGTAGAAATTGCTACGGTTGAACGTCTTGATGAAATTCTTGAGAAAGCAAATACCAAAAGCATAATTGATTGGATTCGACATGACGAGAATCTCCGACAATTGCTATCTGATTATGAGCCAAGCACAAGCCGTGCTTACGTCGATAATTTGTATCAACAAAAATTTAGAGCTATCAGCGGCGAGCAGTTAGCTTCGCACCTTCGTTTTACCTTTGCAACAAGCAATTGGATAGAGGTTGAGGGTGTCCGATATTCTCCGAAGCAATGTTTGTTTGTGAGTAAAATTGGCACATTATTTGCTCCTATAGTTGTCGCGCCTAATTTGGACTTATTCATCGATAATTATAACCGCAGAATCGCAGAAGCAAATGCCGTTCAGGATATTTTGGAGCAGATAGGTGTTGCATCAGACTATTCAGACTTAGATACAGGAACGCTATATTCATTGTTATTGGCATTGCCTGTAGCTGATGAAGGTGGCGAGATAAGCAAGGCTCTTTATACATCTATTTTGAAGTCAGGCGGTCTGAGGAACTTCGATCCTAACAACGCAAAATGTCGCGAGTTTTTACAAAGTGGAAATGTGTATTGTAAATCCTCAAAAACATATTTGGCAATAAAGGATGTTCACTATCTCAATGAAAAGACGGTAAGTCGTGAAATACTAAAGGACTTTAACTTGATTGCCATACCAAGCAGGCAAAGCCAAGAAAATATCAAGAGATATTTTGGAGTGTCACCATTAAAGGTCAAGGGGTCTGTAATCGGAGAGCCAGGCATTCACCCAGAGAGCATTGCCTTTGAACAAGATTTTAACGATTTCATTTGTTATGCTTTTTGCTCGCGTGTCGATACTGCAAAGCAAAGTGAAATCTCTACCGTGAAGGCGTTGAAGGTTCGTTTGTGTACCTACATAAAAGCCGACTACGGCAAAGGCGAGGTTGTACTAGCTGACAGTTCATATATCAGGGGTAGAAACTGTGTTTATGTTCAGGCTCCAAGAAATGGTGGAAGTTTGAAACAGCTAAAAAGTAATGTTGATTTCTGTTCCGCAATTGCTGAACTTTTTATGACGGCTATTGATATTCAGGACGACACTCTTTTTGGGTATGTACGCTCCTTATATGAGAAGGAACCGCACAATCGGAACGCTTTAATAATACACGATTATGATGATTTAAGCATTCTCGAAAGGTCTCGTGATATCCTCAATCGTACACAATCCGAAAAAGAAATGTTTCTTTCGGCTTGCATCCTTATTGCCGGTGAGGACAGCACTGCATCAATTGAACCTGACATTGACTCTATAAATTTTGCTGATTTTAACTCAACGGCAAATGCAGTGTCACTTATTAATGTCTTACGCGGCTTAAAAGTTGATGTCGATGATTTCAATGAAAAATCCGAGGCCATCGTAGACTTGACTCCTTTTTATCTTGAGTGTTTACAAAAACGGGCAAATGACGAAAGTAATTCATATAAAAACGGATTGTTTGCAATGCTTAAAAACGAACCTGTTAGCGTGCAGCGCACATTCTTAAAGCAATTGGATAAATACAAGGCATTCCCTTTCAACCCTCCAAATAGCATCAATTACGATTGGGAAGCTGAGTTTACACAACAGTTTGGGAGCGTGATTTCGTCAGAGTCTGACGAGGACGCAAACATGGCATGGAAAGCGAATAAAGAAATCTTTGTGCAAGATAAGGAAATGTCAATTGTAAATGATATGCTCGTTGATTCAGAGTTGGAGAGTTTATTGTACTTTGGTAATCTTGAAGAGTTGAACAAGGCCTATAATGCCAGAAAGACTGACATTGACAATGCACAAGCGCAAGAAGCAAGAATCTTAAACACAGCTTCCGTAGCATCCGTACCGATAATATCGGTTAACGTTGTTGCTCCGCCAAACAACTCTGCCAATAACACAGGTCACACAGCACGTAATGGAAGCCGCATGGCTGGAATGAAGCGAGAACGTAATATTTCAGATTGGGGAGCCTTTGCTGAAAAACTCGTATATGAAGAAATGAAATCAACCTTCAAGAATGTTGTATGGGTTTCGGAAAACGCAAAAAAAGAAGGAATCAATCCTGATGGTATCGGCGGTTTGGGTTACGACCTCAAGTATTCCAACGAAAACGGCGAAACCATTTATGTTGAAATTAAGTCCGCTGCGGGGACGGGAATTACATTTGTAATTACAGAAAATGAATTGAACTTTGCAGAAGCACATCCGCAACAATATGAGGTCGTTTTAGTGACCGCTGTAATGAGCGAGGACGAACGTAAAATCTATCGGCTCTCAGATTTGTTTAATTATGCCGATGGCGAAGATCGTTTTTGCAATTCGAAATTTAGCATCACGGGAGACAACTACACAGTACGTTGTCAAATTGGAGTGGAGGACGAAAATGTATGACCCGACAAGACCTCATCGATCTCTGCCTTACAATCCCCGCTGCTTACGAGGATTACCCATTTTACGATATAGCGGACGCAGGTGCGTGGACGGTTATGAAGTTATGACCTGATTAAGCCGAAATTTAAGACCTAAAGACAGGAGTAATATGCGATGGAATACATATTGCCGATAGCATTAGTGGTAATTGCCATAACCGCAATCGCGGTTGTGGTTGTTTTCTTGCGAAAAAGGACAAGCTCTGTTCTTTGCAATGCTGAAAGCACAGAGCGAGCTACGCCAACCGATATGTTGGCAGCTACGGGAAAGCATGTTGGAGAATTATCTATACCAATTGAACTCCTACCTACCACAACGCAGATTGATGAAAACAGTCTGGTCGAAATCAAAGACTGCTCGGTAGTTGCCCGCATATCACAGACGCTTCCTGCTGTTGCCGAAATAGCAAACAGAACACTGACCTCCAATGCCACGAACGCTGCGTTGCAACAAACCGCAAAAGCTGCAAACGTCGCGATACAGAAGACTAACCAAGCACTGCAATCTGGAAATATTTATAGGGCTGTTATTCCTGCCGGTGCCAAACTTACTGATTCCCAAGCAATGGAAGGTGCAAAGCGGGCTATTTTTCACGGTGCAAAAGGAATAAAAGGTCAAGCAAATCTTGTCCCTGTGACGGCACAGAAAGCGAGTGAAGTTGTTCCAGCAAATATTGCGAAAACAGCCAAGGTAGCAAACGTGGCGGCCAATGTGATGAATGTTGCCTCTCTGGTTGTCGGTCAATACTATATGTCCTTAATCGATTCTAAGTTAGAAGCATTGACGAAAAGCATCAGTAAAATCAGTGACTTTCAAGATAGAGAGTTTAAGAGCCGAATCCTGTCCGTGATAACCCTCGTCAGCGAGATTTCTCAGTTTAGCACAGAGATATTGGAGGACGACAGTCAGCGAAAACTTAAACTTTCTGCCTTAGAGGGTATAAAGGCTACCGCCACCGAACTCTTGGGTCAAGTGAATATTACGATAACTGACATTACGAAAAAGAACCCCAACCCCGACTATAAAGAATACGAGTCCGTAGTTGAGGAGTTAAAAACCTTAGTAGGGTTTCAAAATGTGTTAGCGGCAGTTCTTGAAGAAATCAGCAAGCTAACGTATTTATTGGGGAAATGCACTATATCAACTGAACAAAGCTACGCTCTTTACAATAAATACACAGAGATGTCGGAGCAAACCCGAACACTTCTAAGCGAATGGCACAGCAAGCAGGTCGATGCGTTAAGGATTGATTTGAGTAAGGAACGGGTTGCAAAGACAGGTATTAAAGCTGTTATTTCGATTCCGTTGGGTTGGATAGACGAAAAGCACAATTATAAAGCTATCAAGAAAGCTATAGCCCAAGAGATAGCCTCTCAAGCCAACCACATAATTGGAAAAACGGAACAGCCGAGGGATGTCTATGCTGAAGATGTGGAACTTATCATTAAGGAAGGTAAGTATTACTATTTACCGAAACCGCAAACGGCAGATGTAGATAATGAAGATTAAGCAATACGAGAATTGGGTGGATAATTGAATGGCAGCAATAAATGTGCGAATTATCGACATGTTCCCGAGAACGGACAAGAGATGCAATATAATGTTGATATGTTTCCACGAACGGGAACGCCCCTAAAAATCGCTATGGACATATTCCCACGAACGGATAAAACCAAAAACACATACCAGACATCAATCTGATGCTATCGTTCCATGTTGAGACGGTTGTCTTGATGTCAAGGAATGATAAATGCAAATAGAAAGGATATAGACGTATGGATATCTGGGAGAAGTTATTTGATGAGGCAAAAAAAGTGCATAACAGCAGAGAGATTTCTCCGTTTATAGATGCTGGCGGAGTTTCTGCCGCTATACTAACGAAAAAAGGAAACATATATGTCGGGGTTTGTATTGATACCGATTCATCTTTGGGCATGTGTGCGGAGAGAAACGCAATAGCAAACATGATTACCAACGGTGAAAGTCAAATTGATAAAGTTCTCGCTATAATGCCCAATGGTCAAGTAGGTCCTCCTTGCTGTGTTTGCCGTGAATATATGATGCAGTTGGACAAAGACAGCAAGGATATAGAGTTTTTACTGGACTATGAAACAAGAAAGACTGTAAGGTTAATCGAACTTGTTCCCGAGTGGTGGGGATATTATAAATTTAAGACAATTTAGTTGATACAAAATATAGTGCGATTTTTTTGTTAGAGGAAATCAGTCCATGGGATTGGATTCTTTTCGAGGTCTGTATTGAGATAGAAAGAGGTGAAGCAAATGAAATATGTAGTGTTATTTCGGGGAATTAATGTTGGCGGTAAAAATATTGTTAAGAGGAACGACTTGAAGCAATTGCTGCTTGACCTGGAATTGAAAAACGTTCAAACCTATATTCAAAGTGGAAATGCGGTTTTGGAATCCGACTTTACCGAAACAGCTTTACAAAATAAGATTCACGACGGTTTTGCCAAACGGTTCGGGTTTGAAAGCGGCACGATAATCAGGAATATTGATGAAATGCAGTGTCTTCTCGCGCAGCTTCCTTTTTCGCCAGATGAGATAACTGTTGCCGAAACTGCTGACCCTCAAGTGGAACACCTATATGTTTATCTCTTGAATCATCCGCCGGAGCAATCGCGGCTTGATGCCATCCGCATGGAATATGGCAGCCCGGACATGTTAAGGGTTGGAAAAAGAGAGTTATATCTTCTTTGCCATCAAAGCATACGAAAATCAAAGTTAGCGGTTCACACATCCAAAACATTTGAGTCTGCAACTGTGCGAAACTGGAAAACTGTCGGACATTTATATCATATGCTGACTGATTTATAATTGAATTCACCTCGCTTTTTCCTTGCTCGGTGTTTGCCGTTATGGTAGAATAAGCACCGGAAATAATGTTGACTCCGGAGAATAATTATGTTTATCAGAGAATACAAACCTGACGATTGCCCTTTGTTGGCTCAATTGTTTTACGATACCGTTCATACGGTCAATGCGAAGGACTACACAGAAGAGCAGCTTGATGCTTGGGGTACAGGGAACGTCAATTTAGACGAATGGAATCACTCCTTCCTGGAGCACACCACTTTAGTTGCAGCACAAGATGGAGTGATTACAGGTTTTGCTGACATGGACAGGAACGGCTATCTTGACAGGCTCTATGTGCATAAGGATTATCAAGGGATTGGTATTGCAACAGCGCTGGTAAAAGAATTGGAGCGACGTGTCGAACAGTATAATGCTGTTTGCTTTGAAACACACGCTTCTATTACGGCCAAGCCCTTTTTTGAAAAACTTGGGTATACCGTGCAGGCTGAAAATATCACAGTCAGAAAAGGCGTTTCTATGACAAATTTCAAAATGACAAAGACGGTCTTGGGGAATTAATACCATTAGAAGTGGAATGGGTGAAATGTGGAAATGCCCGAAATGCGGACGTGAGTTCAAAAACACGAAACAGGATCACTTTTGTGTGGAACCGAACAGAATTGATGAATATATCACTGCACAATCGAAAGACATACGACCTCTGTTGCAAAGTATACGAGAAACCAACCACGTAGCTGCGCCGGAAGCCACGAAAAATATCATGGCGGATGCCGACATTTCGGCAGTGATCCAAAAACACATTGGGCTTACCCCGGCATTGACTATGACCTCATCACCGACATCATACGATGGAGGATAAAACAAACGGAGGGATATGAATGGAAAAGTTTACAACAGTAGAGTTAAGCGAAGCGCATCGTGCGTTGCTGTCCATGCTCCAAAAGTGCGGAAAAATGGACGCCACGAAGCTGGTCAAGTCACAGCAGACTCTTCTTGAACGGCGTATCTCCGCCCTGAAGGTTGCACTAGCACTGATTGAGAAAGAACAAAGTAAAAAAGATCAGGGGGAATAATTGTTATGAAACCAAGAATATTTACAACTGCGTTTTCGAGTGTCTACCCGTTACTCGTCCAAAAAGCGGAGCGCAAAGGGCGCACTAAATCCGAGGTTGATGCTGTGATTTATTGGTTGACTGGGTATGACGATTCTGGCTTGCAAGCGCAAATTGCGAAGAATAACAATTGCGAAACCTTCTTTAGCGAAGCCCCGCAGATAAACCCGAATGCCACCAAAATTTCAGGTGTGATTTGCGGGTATCGTGTCGAGGAAATCAAAGACCCGCTCATGCAGAAAATTAGGTGGCTGGATAAATTGGTGGACGAATTGGCAAAAGGCAAGCCAATGGATAAGATACTCAGAGAGAAATAATTATATTGACCAAATTACTCTTTTCACTTTAATTATAACATAAATATAATGGGAATTATAGCCTTATAATACTTGGTATATGCCAGTATAATGGGATAAGTAATAGAACCTTGACGATAATTTGCTGATCAATAAAAGATAAGATGATCATGAGTTTCATTGGTTTGGAGGTAGGATTCGATGAGTATAAAATTCGATCCCAATAACGTTGTTGTTAAACTATGCGTAATGGGGATGAGCTTTGAAGATATTGGCAATTTAGAAGAAGCAAGCACCATGTTTTATCAAGCATGGAATGACGCAACAGATGACTATGGAAAATTTATTGCAGCTTACCATTTAGCCCGTCAACAAAAGAATATTTCAGACAAATTGAAATGGATGGAAACATCTTTACAGTGTGCACTAAATATAAATGACGATAACGTAACGAGTGCATACTCAACTCTATATGCAAATATTTCAGAATGCTATGAAAAATTGTGTGACTTTGATAATGCCAAAAGAAATTATGAATTATCTGAATTATATAAAGGTCCGCCTTCTGATAAAGGACCGTTTTATCATGGGACGAAGGCAGATTTAAAGGTTGGTGATTTACTGACAGCGGGTGGAATCTCAAATTATAAGCCTGAGCTTCAAATGAATCACATTTATTTCACTGCGAATACCAATGCCGCAGGACTAGCAGCGGCATTCGCAAAAGGAGAAGGACTTGAACGCGTTTATATAATAGAACCAACAGGTGAATTTGAAAACGACCCTAATGTTACGGATAAAAAATTTCCAGGTAACTTAACACGTTCTTATCGCTCAGAAGAACCTTTAAAAATTATTGGTGAGGAAACAGAGTGGACGAAACTGACAACAACGGAACTAAGCAAATGGCGTGAAAATTTAGCAAAAAGCAAGAGCGAAATTATCAATTAAGCGTATTCAAATTAGGTGACCATTCGTTCTCAAGCTTGTCTGTGGGCACACAATAAAAGAAAGCAAAATATCCGATTATTGATAAAACTGTGCACAGATTGTCGGATGAATAAACGCATCCTTTGATAATATTAGTGATGAAAGGAGGTTGTTTGATGGATTCTTTAAGTAGTATGAATAATGCAATGACATACATTGAAGAGCACTTAACTGATGAAATCGATTATAGTGAGATTTCTAAAATTGCTTACTGTTCAGAATATCATTTTAGGCGGATGTTCTCTTTTTTATCAGGTGTAAGCTTATCAGAATATATTCGGAGAAGAAGACTGACTCTGGCTGCTCTTGATTTGAAGGATAGGAATTTGAGAATAATTGACGTAGCAGTCAAATATGGCTATAATTCAGCGGATTCATTTTCCCGTGCTTTTCATTTTGTCCATGGTATTCTCCCTTCTGAAGCAAGGAGTGCAAATAAACAATTAAAAGCTTATCCACGAATGACCTTTCAATTATCAATCAAAGGAGGATGCGAAATGAACTATCGCATTGTTGAAAAAAGATCATTTAATTTAGTGGGATTTAAGAAGAGAGTACCAGTTGTTTTTAATGGTGTCAATCCGGAGATTGCAAAGATGACCGGACTATTAACACCGGATGTGATTAAACAATTAAAATTAATTTCAAATGTAGAACCAACAGGTATTATTAGTGCATCTACTAATTTTTCGGAAGGAAGAATGGAAGAAAAGGGTGAGCTGGATCATTATATCGGGGTAGCAACTTCAAGGAATGAGACGGCAGAATTTGATGTATTAGAAATTGATGCTCATAGCTGTGCAGTATTCGAATCGATTGGACCATTTCCTGAAACACTTCAAAATGTGTGGGGGAGTATTTATTCGGAGTGGTTTCCATCTTCAGGATACGAAGCAGTGGAAGGACCTGATATTTTATGGAATGAGAGTCCCGACACTGGAAACCCGAATTACCGGAGCGAAATTTGGATTCCGGTAAAAAAGAAAAGCTGAAATAGTAATCAAGTGGACCGTCCCCTTGGTGGGGCGGGGGCTGTTACACTTTTAGAATCTGCTATCCGCGAATACGAATATCAGATGAAAGAATGCCATTCGCCGATTATAACAGAGAGCAAGTTCAGGGCTGTTCAGGAAGAAAAGAAAATCGGATTGACATCGTTTTGGTGATAACCATCCAGAAAGGAAACGGCGTCTGTAAAAAACCATACAGATGCACAAAATGATAGATGAAAAAATTAAATGATTATTTATACAATGGGGATACCGTCCTTAAGATATTACAGAGATATGCGGAGGATTTGAAAGAGTCGGCGAAAGAAACTGACAATCAAATTGATCTTTTGCACTGTAATTTTCTGCTTCAAATTGCGGAACTTTTACAGCACAATGAATTCCTGACCTCACAGTCTCAGCGTATTCGGGAATTTTATAAACTGATGGCAAATGACTATCCATTTCTTGCCTTTACTTTTAAAGGAAGAATTAAATCCCTGATTCGTGCAGAAGCAAAATTTAACGGAAACATTGTAGAATATATTTACGAGTATTATATGGAGCACGGCAATTACCCGTCTCTTCTTCAACTGAAAAACCATTTAAACCGTTTTCGGGATTTAATTGCATACAGAATCGTGATTTCTCTTCCCAAATGTCAGCTGAAAACAGACGAGATTCTTGCAGATGAAGAGAATAAATATCTATATGATGTTGCCAACAAGCTGCTTGGTTTCCTTGAGGAACGCGGATTTACGGCTGAACTGGCTTCCTTTACGGGCAAGAAAAAATCACTCTTGTTAAGAGAGGGTGTAAGCCCTTACTATAAAGATTATGTTGAAAATCCGGAACCGAGCGGCTATCGTTCGCTGCATATCACATTTTATGATAACATTGCCCGTTGCTATGTGGAAGTACAGCTCCGTACCAAAGAAATGGACGATTTTGCTGAAATCGGTCCTGCCAATCATTTGGGTTACGAAAAGCGACAGGAAGGGGAACGAGTCAAACGGGATGCAATTCCCAAAGGAGAAAATATATATTTTGATGATGCTTATGAAAGAGGCATGATGCTGCAGCAGCTGGAATTATCAAAACTGGATGTAAACATGTTTTCGGCGATGGATAATTCCTTAATCAACGATGGCTGCGGTCTCTTTCGCGGAAGACTCATTCTTCCGTATGAGCATCTTTCAAGATTCCAAAATGACCTTATTGATTAATTTATCCCGGAGCAATTTAGACCGCTGAATAATCCATATAATTTTACCATCCCGTTCAAAAGAGTGACCAAGCCATTTTGATGAATCAGATGCCGATAGATTCCAATAAATTTTCACGCTGGACACCAAGAAAAATAGGAGTTAATAATTTGCTCCTTTTGATAAATAATAAAAGTCATAATGATCTTGGTGTAATGAAAGAAATGAAGGAGAAGTGAAAATGGCTTATTTAGTTGACTATGAAAATATTTCTGCGATTGGTCTGGAGTCTTCCCCGGTAGCGAAAGCGCTTGCGGGTTTGCGAGCGAATGAAGCCCGTTACTTCATGAATAAATATAAGCATGAATTCACAGTTGTTCCTGCCGGAGAAAGTCAGGAGACGCTGGATTATGTAAACAGGATTCTGAAAGAACAGAGGGATATCGAATTTACAGCAGTACCACTTGAAACATCGCGTTTTCAAGTGGAAAACGTCAAATTTGCTTACGTTTTTTATGAGGATGGTCTTGGGCTCAATGTCATGTACACAGTCGATGACCCGAAAAAGAGAGCTGTTGGATTTAAGCTTTCGGAAGGAATGGATGTTCCCAAAGAATTGGAAGAGAAGAAGTTTAAGTTTGCAAGACAGAAGTCCAAACTTGCCGGAACCATCCGCGGTTCTTTTTTTATAATTAAGGGCGACTATTAGCATGGGAAAATAGGATCATCAGGTTTCCCCACTGGGAAACCTGATTTCTTGCAGATGATGTTTATGAATGGAATCACAGAATCCATTATACTAATCATCGACAGAGCTGTATTGTCGGTCATACAATTCTCCGCAGACACAGTTACGGGTAACAATTCTGGAATGCGTGTGGTTATGTGTCAGATTATATAACACATTTATATGGACATGATTGATTGGCTTTTGCCGGATACAATGAAAATAAAATAACAAGTAAGCCGACCGGCGGCGACTTTAACGGTGACGGGAAAGCGGATATTGCTGGGTCTTATGAGAATAGCAGTACAGTTACCAAGCTTTATTGTTGGCTGTCAATTTGGTGAAAGCAGAATAGAAATTTATACTGATTTATATGAGTTTTAATCAAGTTTGGTATGAGTCATAAAGAATATTACGGGTGAAAAAATAAACTGCCCGGTTTTCACCAGACAGTTTATTTTATAACCGATAGGTTATTTAAGGCCGTTTTCATAAGCTTGGATCATTTTCTTAACCATCTGTCCGCCGATAGAACCAGCTTGGCGAGAAGTTATATCGCCGTTGTAACCAGCTTTTAAAGTAACACCAACTTCAGATGCAGATTCCATCTTAAACTTGTTAAGAGCATCTCTAGCCTGAGGAACTAATGTTTTAGCCATTTCATAACACTCCTTTTTTATAAAATTTAAATGTGTTTGCAATTATAGTATGTGATGGGATGTACACATTATTTTATAAAAAAAATGGTATTATAAGAAAAAAATTCTTGTTTTGTTATAAACGGCTTATTGTGTCAGCAAACCTTTGAGAAGCTCTATTGCATCATCCAAATAGGACGGCAGGGCTTGCTGCTTTATTCCTGCTACCTGAATGTTACAGCGATTCAGCGGGATCAGGATTTTTACTGCATTGCTTTCCGATATGGCACGTGCCATTTTTGGAGAGAGTTCGCCCAGCATGGAGTTGGCAGAAATGATACCCGTTGCGCCGATGATGAAATCGGCTTTTTTTGCGTTGACAACAATTGCATTCTCGCCGGAAGCACCTTCATTAGCCCCTGCTTTGATCATGATACTTGCCGCCAATGCGTTTGTGCCCAGCGCGGTGATGGATACGCTGTCATGGAACTCACAGCGTAATTTTTCTACAATGGCTTTGCCCAGCCCGCCTCCCTGACCGTCTATTACAATGATATGCAAAAGTCCACCATCCATTCTTTGGTTTGTTGTGCGAGGAAAGCTGCCATTCTTCAAAAATACCAGCTCAAATTGCGCATTTATTTGTTCGCTATAACAGCATTTGCCGCCGGTCCAATTAGTTTTGTACGAACTCGGCACCCCGTTTTGTCAATACCTTCACAGAATCCGCCTTAATCAAAACAGTGGTATAATCATCTACAGTAATCAGCTCGATTGTTCCGATGACCTCCAGCCATTCGTCCTTTTCGGGATAAGTGCCGGCAAAGGTGAACTCAAAACCGGCGACACCGTCATTTCCGCAACAGCCGGGACCGTTCCGGATCACATAGTAGCCGGTTTTCTTGGTGTCGGGATCGGTATATCTATCACAAAAACCTTCCAGCTTCACTGTTTTACCCTTATATTCACCCGGATTCATATAGATATCATTACACTGGGCAATAAACATTTTTTCCTTGATTTCAATGATGCCCTTGCTATCCGCTGTAATTTTTTCGCTGTTGGGGTTCGTGGTATCCGGCGGATAGGTACAGATGACTGTATCGGACGGGTCGGCAGTGGTATAGACTGAAGCATCCTCCGGCACTGTGCCGTTTGCGTTGTCTCCCACCTTGGTTGCCTTGATGGGCAGGCCCTTTACCTTCTGAGAAGTGCTACTGCAGCCGGACAGAAAAAGCACAAAAATAACCAAAAGGAACAATGCTCTTTTCATATGGTCGCACCTGACTTTCTGATTTTGCCCAGTAGGGAGAAGAGGCAAAAAACGATTAAGTTCACCACTACCACACTTGCGCCGGCAGGGGTGGAATACAAAAAGGATAACAGCATTCCCGTAAAAAAGCAAGTGACAGATAAGATTGCAGAAAGAATGGTGACCGGGCGAAAGCTCTTGCACACACGCATGGCCGTCAGCGCCGGGAAAATAATCAGGCTGGAAATCAGCAGCGCGCCCATCATCCGCATGCCAATGACAATAGTGACTGCCGTTAAGAGTGCCACAAGCATGTTATAGATTCCTGCTTTGGTGCCCGTTGCTCTGGCAAAGGCTTCGTCAAAGGTGACTGCGAATATTTTATGATAAAACAGGATGAATAAAATCAGAACCACCACAGACAAGGCAATGCTGAGATATACATCGTCCTTTTTCATGGCTAAAATACTGCCGAACATATAATTGCATACATCTGTATTCATACCGGTGGTTTTTGCTGCGATGATCACGCCAATGGCAAGAGAGCTGCCGGAGATCAGGGCAATGGCGGCATCGCCTTTGATTTTGCTGTTTTCACTGATGCGAAGCAGGAGAAAAGCAGCAATGATAACCAAGGGCAGAGAGACCGATAGAGGGGCGAGATTTAGTCCCAAAGCGTTCAGCCCGATTCCCAGGGTGATTGTGCCGAAACCCACGTGGGAAAGTCCGTCACCGATCATGGAAAAACGTTTTAGTACAAGGCTGACACCCAATAGTGCTGCGCACAGAGCGACCAAAGAGCCGACAATAACAGCCCGGACGATAAAGGTGTAACTGAAAAATTCCTGAAAAAAGTCAAGCATGAGTGGTACCTCCTGTCATCCTTTGGCCCACCGATGTGTTCAGATAATCCGAGGGGCTACCGAAAAAAACCGGCTCCACATTCACATGCAGAATTTTATTTGCACTTTCGAGAACGCCCTGAATATCGTGAGAAACCATGATTACAGCAATGCCTTGCTTGCCGTTGAGCTCCTTGATGGTCGCATACAGCTCCGTGGTAACCAATGGGTCAAGCCCTGTGACAGGCTCGTCTAAAACAATCAGCTTGCGGGTGGCACAGAGGGCACGGGCCAGCAAAACCCGCTGCTGCTGACCACCCGACAAATCCCGATAGGATTTGTTTTTGAGCGTTGCGATGCCCAGCTCCGCCAGCTTTTCGAGGGCAAGGGCTTTCTCTGCTTTGCCATAAAACGGGTTTCGTCCTTTGCGGTTGAGACAGCCGGACAAAACCACTTCGAAAACCGAGGCGGGAAAGTCTTTTTGTACCACGGTCTGTTGGGGCAGATAACCGATTTCGGTTTGTCGGATGCCGTTGAGGGTGATGGTTCCGCTCTCTGTGCCGATCAATTGTAAAATTGCTTTAATGAGCGTACTTTTCCCAGAGCCGTTTTCACCCACAATACAGAGATAGTCTCCATCATCTACATGAAAACTGACGTTTTTTAAGGCAGTGATTCTGTTATAGCTCACAGAGAGCTTATCGCAAGTCAGCAGTGTCATTCAGTTCAACCCCTTTTCCAGATTGAGGGCGTTGGTTCTCATCAGGCTGACATAAGTAGCACCGCTGTCAAAATCACTTTTAGCTAGATTGTGACAGGAGTGTAATAGCAGTATTTTTGCGCCGGTCTGCTCTGACAATGTTTTAGCGATATTCTGATTGCTCAGTTCAATAGAATAAACGGTTTTCACATTGTTTTGTTTGATGTAATTGATTAGTTCCGCAATGGTTGCGGCACTGGCTTCGGTTTCCTTGCTGCAGCCCGCAAAAGCAGCCTTGTAGGACAGTCCGAATTCGTCTGCAAAGTAGCGGAAGGGAAAACGGTCACCCACCACAAGAGTTTTGGTTTTCGCTTTGCTGACGATTGCTTGGATGCTGGTGTCAAGCTCTGTGATTTTGGTCCTATAATCTGTGGCATTGCTTTCGTAGATCTTCGCATTTTTTGTGTCGACACTGCTTACCGCATCTTTGATGGCACTGACGATTTTGACTGCATTTTTGGGAGAGGTCCACACATGTTCGTCATATTCCGGCTCCTCTTCGTCCTCGTGGGTTTCGCCGTCTTCGTGCTCGTCATTCGCATTGTTCACGGTTGCCTCCTCTACGGCTGTAACGCAATCCATCATTTTTACTATTTTTTTGTTTTTGATATCCATGGCAGACAGAATCTTGTCCACCCAGGTGTCGGATTCTCCTCCGATGTAGATAAAAACATCACTGTTTTGGATTTTAATGATATCGGATGGGGAGGGTTCATAAGAATGGATTTCGGATCCCGGCGGAATCAGCATGGTCAAGTCTGCCTTGTTCCCCACAACGGCACGGGCAAAATCATATTGCGGAAAAATGGTGGCAACCACACTGATTCTATCCGATTTTGCGGATGTAGTACTCGTTGTACAACCTGTAAAAGCCGTTATCATACACAATAACGACAAAATGAATGCTATTTTTTTCAACGCTCTTACCTCCGAATATTATTTGGTTCCGGCGAGTAAGAGGGGTTCAATTGTTCATGCGTATTTTCAAACCGGTCAAAGAAGAAAACAGCATATGAAGGGGGTAAAAGGAAAGGACAAGGCCGGTAACTATGCTGAAAAAAACAAGGCAAAACGCCATCGGTGTTTTTGAGAGTGCAGAAAGCAGCCCGGCTGCTTCCTGAATGAATTGACAGGTTGGGCAGCCGCTCCCTGTGCAAATATGAGTTTGATGGGTCATCAGAAAGCCTGTTGACAGAATCATGACACATACAAAAGATAGGAAAATCAGGACTGCCAATATTTTTTTCAGCATTTGTTTGTTCATGGGTTCCTCCCTATGCTACGATGCATTACTTTCTACATTTCATACATAGTCCGAAAATCTCCAGCTTATGACCGCTAATGGCAAAGCCGGTTTCGTCTGTGAGTTTTTTTTCGTATTCGGAAAGAGGGCAGCCCTCTACCGGAAACATGGTGTTGCACTGTGTGCAAACCAGATGATGCTTATGCTTTGGGGAAAGAATTTCAAATACCGCTTTGTTGTTTACAAAGCCTGTTTTCTCAATGATATTTTTCTCCGTCAGCTTTGTTAAAACACGGTAAACCGTAGAGAGGCTGATTTCGATTTTATTCTTGCACAATGCCAGATAAATCTGTTCGGCGGACAGGGGCTGTGGGCTCTGACGGATACAACCCAGGATTTCATTGGCATGTCGTGTGTTTTTGAGACCGCTGTTTTGTAATGTATTCATATCTAACCCCTTTTCTACCGGCTTCGTTTTATTAGAGCGGATAACAAGAAAATAATACCCGCAACAATGACAATGGTAGCGCCTGTGGCCGTTCCCCAATAATAAGAAAGGATAAGGCCGCAAACGCCGGAAACCAAAGCAAACAGTACAGAGAACAGGGTGTATTGCCGCACATTTCCGGCAACATTCTTGGCGGCTGCAGCGGGCAGGACAAGCAAGGAATTGATGATGAGAATACCCACCCACTGAATGGAGATGGTAACGATAATGGCAATGGTGGCGGTAAATATCATTTCGATGATCAGGGTTTTGACGCCACGACTGCGTGCCAGGGATTCGTTGATGCTGACCAAAAGCAGCTTGTTGAAAACAAGCACCCATAAAATAATAACGCCGATAAAAAAGAAGAAAAGCGAAACGATTTCGGAGGGATAAATATTAAGCAAATCTCCGATCAAATAAGAGGAGTATTTGTTGAAGCTGCCGCCTGCCGACAATAAGACCAAACCAAGGGCAATGGCAAGGGAGGAAAACACACCAATGACAGTATCGGTGGAGGATCTGCTTTTGTGTTTGATCAGCGTAATTGATATGGCGAAAATGATGGAGAAGATCACCGCTGCCGCCATAGGTGCCGCCATTCCCAAGAGGGAACCGATGGCAATGCCGGTAAAGGCGCCATGACCCAGGGAATCAGAAAAAAATGCCATGCGGTTGGTTACGATCATGGTGCCCAACAACCCGAAAAGAGGAGTGATTAACACAATTGCCAGCAAGGCGTTTTTCATAAAGGTATGCTCTGTCCACTGAAAGGGGATGGAGCCGATCAGCTGATAAAAAAAATCAAGCATTTTCACTGTCCTCCTTCTTTCCCGGACCGACAGGCAAACCGAACAGCTCGCTGGTTTTCGCATTGTCAAAAACCTCTTGGGGTGTTCCGGCACAGACCACGGTTTTGTTCAGCAGCATCACACGGTCAGCATGACTTTTGATCAAAGCAAGGTCGTGGGACACCAAAATAATCGTCAAATCATATTGGGTTTTGATATCGGATAAGGTTTTGTAGAAAAGTGCAAGTCCTTTTTGGTCAATGCCGGAGACAGGCTCATCCAGCAGCAGTAGATCGGGAATCGGGTCCAGCGCCAGGGCAAGCAGCACACGCTGAAGCTCGCCACCGGACAAAACACCCAGCCGTTTGTGTAGCAAATGTTCCGCGTTGACCCGCTGCAGGCTTTCCTTTGCACGATTTTTCTGCTTCTTGCTGCCCCGGAAAAAAGCGGGGCTTTTTGCATTGCAGGACAAAAAAAGATCCAGCACGCTGGCAGGCGTGCCGTTATCAAAGTCAAGATGCTGGGGAACATAACCGATTAAAGGGCTGCCTTCCCGTTCCCCCTTGGCGTCCATGTATGTTAAGCTGCCGGTATGCTTGTATTCGCCCAAAATAGCCTTTAAGAGGGTGCTTTTGCCCGCACCGTTGGGACCGATGATTGCCGTCAGTTCGCCGCAGTGTATATGCATGTTTACATTTTCAATGATTTTGACATGACCCAGCATTACGCCAAAGTCTTCAATCTTGGTACAGCACAAGCCACAGCAGTTGCCGGCACATTTGATGTGTTCATGTTCCATTTATTTCAGTGCCTCTTTCAGACTTTCCAGATTGGACATCATTTTTGTAATATAATCGTCCTTGGCTTTTTTATCGGCTTGTCCCGTGACAATAGGGTCAAGGGTGTATAAGGATATGCCTGTCTCCGCTTTGATGGTTTCTGCGGCTTTTGATGAGTACTGGGGCTCAGTGAAGATTGCCTTTGCACCGGATTTTTTTATGACATCAATGGTTTCGGTCAGCTCTGCAGGTGTGGGTGCTGTGCCCGGCTCCCGTTCGATGACGGCGGCAATATTCAGGTTGAATTCCTTTGCGAAATAAGGAAACGCTTCGTGAAAGGGTATGATATTGCGGTCTTTGATGGTATCAATGGAGGCGTGCATGGTGTTACCGAGGGTTTTCAGCTTATCTATATAAGCGGCACCGTTGCTTTGGTATTTTGCGGCGTTTTTTATATCAATCTGTGACAGCTGTGCGGTTATGTTTTCAATCTGTTTGATATAGTTGGCGATACTCAGCCACATATGGGGGTTTTCCTCGCCGCTGTCATCCTTAATCGCTGCAATTCCCCTAGAGGCCTCTATGATGGGTAGATTTTTTCGGGCAGATATCACCTTGTCGAGAAAGCTTTCCATGCCCGCTCCGTTGATGATAAAAGCATCGGCATCCTCAAGCGTGACCAAATCGGCAGGTGTCAGCTGGTAATCATGGAGACAGCCGGTCTGAGGCTTGGTCATGTTGATGACTTCAACATTTTCAATTCCGTCTGTAATGTTAATGGCAGAAAGATACATGGGATAAAAGGATGTGACGATTTTTAAGCTGTCGTTTTTAGTCCCTTCACCGATACCGATCTTCCTGCTGCATCCTGTGAACAAAGATATCGCCAATAACATCACCAATAATAAACGTCCGAATTTCATCATATTCCTCCAAGTAAGAATGATTTGCATTTGCATTTACTATTATTATACATCAAAAATCGAAATATTCAATACAAAAATGATTAATTTACCGTATTTCAAGAATGTAAAGGAATTCTGCTTGATTTTTGGGAATATTATCTGTATAATTACCAATGAATATTTGTTGCAATACAGATATGACTGAGAGAAAAAAGGGGATGTTATCATGGGAAAAGCGTTGATTATCGGAGCAGGCGGTGTTTCTAATGTGGTGGTACACAAATGCTGTCAGCACAGTGATATATTTGAGGAAATCTGTCTTGCCAGCAGGACAAAAAGTAAATGTGACGCCATAAAGGAATCCGTAAAAAACACAAAAACGGTGATTACCACAGCACAGGTGGATGCGGACAATACAGACGAGGTAATTGCGCTGATCCACAGCTTTCAGCCTGATATCGTCATCAATGTTGCGCTTCCTTATCAGGATTTGACCATTATGGACGCTTGCCTTGCCACCGGTGTGGATTATCTGGACACAGCGAATTATGAACCCATTGATATCCCTAAATTTGAATACAAATGGCAGTGGGCATACAAAGAAAAGTTTGAAAAAGCAGGAATTACCGCACTGCTTGGCAGTGGTTTTGACCCGGGTGTGACCGGGGTGTTCAGTGCCTATGCCATGAAGCACTATTTTGATGAGATTGAAGAAATCGATATTGTGGATGCAAACGCCGGCGATCACGGCTATCCCTTTGCCACGAACTTTAACCCGGAGATCAACATCCGTGAAATCACGGCCAAGGGTCGTTTTTATAAGGAAGGACAGTGGATCGAAACCGAACCGCTGTCAGAAAAGCGCACTTATGATTTGGATGAAATCGGACCGAAGAATATTTACCTGTTGTATCACGAAGAGCTGGAATCCCTTGCTGTTCACATCAAGGGAATCAAAAAAATAAGGTTCTGGATGACTTTTTCCGATAATTATCTCAACCATCTGCAGGTGCTACAAAACGTGGGAATCACATCCATTGAACCGATCCTATACGAAGGACAAGAGATTGTTCCGCTTCAGTTCCTGAAAGCGCTGCTGCCGGATCCGGCATCTCTGGGTCCCCGCACCAAGGGCAAAACCAACATCGGTTGTATTTTTAAAGGCACCAAAAACGGTGAACCAAAGACATATTACGTATATAATGTGTGCGATCACGAGGAATGCTACAAGGAAGTGGGCTCACAAGCGATTTCTTATACCACCGGTGTGCCTGCTATGATCGGTGCCATGATGATTTTAAAGGGTCTTTGGAAAAAGCCCGGGGTATATAACATTGAAGAATTTGACCCGGATCCGTTTATGGACGAGCTGAACAAATGCGGCCTTCCTTGGAAAGAGAACTTCAACCCGACATTGATAGATTGAGGGCATGCAATTGAACATTGATTTGAGTAAGGTAAAAACACCATGTTATGTGGTGGATGAACGGCTGCTTATTAAAAATTTGGAAACACTCCGCTCTGTCATCGACAGAACGGGCTGTCGGATTTTGCTGGCTTTGAAGGGTTTTTCCATGCATGCCGTTTTTCCGCTGGTAGGGAAATATTTAAACGGGATGACCGCAAGCTCACTGCATGAGGCCAGGCTGGGTTATGAAAAAATGGGGAAGGAAGTCCATATCTACGCACCTGCTTATGAAGAGGATGAGATTGACGAAATCTTAAGCTATTGTGACCATATGGTGTTCAATTCCTTTGCACAGTGGAATAAATATAAGGAAAAGGTTCGCGTAAATCCGAAGAGAATTGAATGCGGGCTGCGTATCAATCCGGAATATTCCGAGATCGAAACAGATATCTATAATCCCTGTTTTACCGGGTCACGGCTTGGTGTAACACTGTCAAACTTTCAGGAGGACCAGCTGGAAGGGCTTGACGGGCTTCATTTTCACACCATGTGCGAACAAAACAGCGACACATTGGAACGGACCATCCGGGTGGTAGACGAAAAATTTGGCAAGTATATCAAACATATGAAATGGATTAACTTCGGCGGCGGTCATCATATCACCAGACCCGATTATGACATTGACACACTGGCTCGCTCTATCTTGTACTTTAAAGACAAATACGGCATCCAGGTTTATTTGGAGCCGGGGGAAGCCGTTGCTCTCAACACCGGATATCTTGTTGCTTCTGTCCTTGATATTGTGAAAAACAACATGGAAATCGGGATTTTAGACGCTTCTGCAGCCTGTCATATGCCGGATGTGCTGGAAATGCCTTATCGTCCCCATATCATAGGCAGCGGTATGCCTGGCGAATATCCATACACCTACCGGTTCGGGGGAAACACATGTCTGGCGGGGGATATCATCGGGGATTATTCTTTTCCAAGTCCCTTACAGGTGGGGGATAAATTGATTTTCTGCGATATGGCACATTATACCATGGTCAAAAACAACACCTTCAACGGGATAAATCTGCCGTCAATTGCACTTTTCAACGAGCAGAACGGAATCAAGATCATCAAAGAATTCGGGTATTATGATTTCAGTTCTCGTCTATCATAAAGTGAAAAAGTAAAAATACACCTTAGGGTGTATTTTTTTGTAAATTTATAATATTAATGATGGAATTAATTGTTGAAATTAGCTAAATAATCGCAAGAAACAAGTTGTAAACAGTAAAATATTCGTTTATAATGGCTGTATACAAAGGAGGGTACTGTTATGGCATCCCGTATTGTTGACGAAGAGCATAAGGCTGATTTGACCAAATCGGCTGATTCCCCTTCAGATGCTGCTTATGTGACAGAAATGCAGTTTATCATTGATTTTCAAAGTAAGCTCCTTGAGCTTAACACAATTGAAGAAATACACAGCTTCTTAGCAGATAAGGTATATGAATTGATCGGGGAAGGGTTCACAGTTATGGCAACCGTGGACGAAAAGTCAAAACAGTTGAAAACCACAAAATTCTGCGGTGCATCCTTTTTTGACAGAATAGTAGGTATCCTGAACCGGAATCCTTTGGAAACCGGCTTTCGGTTCAGTGATATGGATCGCTATGTGGAAGAAACATATCGTTCCGGCAAGTTTCAGAATATAAAAACGGATTTACACACCATGTTATGCAATAAAATACCCAAGCTTCTATGCGATCAAGCTCAAAAACTATTGAATATACGTTACATATACGGTCTCGGTCTGGTCAATCAGGAAACTTACTTCGGCGGTTTGACTATTTTAACGTCAAAGGATATTTCACCGTATGCAAAGACCATTGAAATTATTGCAAAGCAGACTACCATTACCTTAAATCGTATCCGCGCCGAGGATGCCAGAAAAAAGCAAAGTGTTTTCATACAGACCATCCTTGACAATTTGCCCATCGGTCTGGCAATCAATGAGATCGATAATATGACGGCTTCCTATCACAATAA
>MKRK01000212.1:16555-17542 GCA_001896915.1 Clostridiales bacterium 43-6 | reverse complement strand
GCTACAACAAAAAGCGGAGAAAAACGTATCATCAATGCGGTGAACATTCCGCTGCCTGAGCAAAATCTGATGATTTCCACCGTGATGGACATCACACGGAGCAAAAAAGCAGAGGATGCCTTAATTGCCAGTGAGATGGAACACAGAGAAATGATTGCGAACATTTCCGACAGCATTGCCATAGTGGATGAGACGGGACTGATCAAATACCAAAGCCCCAATTCGGACAGGCTGTTTGGCTGGAACCCTGACGAACTGATGGGGAAACTGTCCTTTGCGTTTATCCATCCCGACGACAGAACAGAGCTTGAGATGCAATTTTATCAGTTTATCAATGAAGAAATAAGAACATTGACACTGGAAACCAGATTTCTTTGTGGCAACAACAGCTATACGATGGTAGAGATAAGAGCCGTCAATCTTCTCAATAACCCGTATATCTTGGGAATCCTTTTTCATGTTCACGATGTTTCCCAACGAAAGAAAGCAGAGGACACCATCAGAGCCAGTGAAGAGAGACTGTCTAATATCATTGAATATTCCAGCGATGCCTTTTATATTAGAAACATCAATACAGGGAAATTTGAATACATTAGCCCGGTGATTCAAAAAATCACCGGATATCAGCCCGGCCAACTGTTGAAAATGCAATATATGAAGTTTCTTGACTATGTTCATCCCGATGATTTGCAGCGCATTCTGCCCTCCATCAAGTCTACCTTCACCAGCCGTGCCAGTGAGCTTAGGATTGAATATCGCTTGATGTGCAAAAACGGGAATTATCGCTGGTTTGCCGATCGCAGTAAAATTGTCAGAGACAGCACCACCGGAGAAATCCAGATTTATGGCAATTTACAGGATATCAACAACAACAGGCTCGCCCAGGATGAAATCCTGCACATCAGCTACCACGACGGACTGACGGGCCTGTATAACCGCCGCATGTTTGAGCAAAACCTGAACCGTTTGAATGATATGTGTGAATAC
>MKRK01000212.1:12361-16406 GCA_001896915.1 Clostridiales bacterium 43-6 | reverse complement strand
GCCGCCATTCTGACCGATACCAGCTACGAGGACGCCTATGAAATCACTGAACGAATCAAACAGCGTTGTGAACAAGAGTCCACCGATACCCTGATTTTAAATATTTCCTTTGGGATCAACACCAAAACCGATGACAGCCAGGATTTGTTAAAGTGCTTTCACTATGCCGAGGAAAGAATGTATACCAGCAAGCTTTTAGAAGGCAAAAGTGTCAGAAGTACCATCATCACCAATTTTAGAGCGGTAATGGAAGAAAAAACAGGGGAAACCCGAAAGCATTGTGAACGGTTGGCCCAGTTGGCTGAAGAAATGGGTCATCACATGCAGATGAAAAGCTATGAGATTGAGGATTTGAAGCTGCTGGCTTTGCTTCATGATATCGGTAAAACCGGTGTGCCGGACAGTATTCTGCTAAAACCGGACAAGCTGGACGACGGTGAAATGGAAATTATCAAACGTCACTGTGAAATAGGATTCCGGATCGCTTCCTCTATGCCTGAGCTGGTAGTGATTGCAGACGGGATTCTCAGCCATCATGAAAGATGGGACGGCAAAGGATATCCCAACGGGTTGAAAGGGGAAGAAATTCCGATTATGGCAAGAATACTGTCCGTGCTTGACAGCTATGACGCCATGACCAATGACAGACCATACCGGACGGCACGGAAAAACGAGCATGCCATGATGGAACTATTGGAGAATGCAGGGAAGCAATTTGACCCAAAAATTGTAAATATGTTCATTGACAAGGTTTTATATAAAAATGATTGAAAATTATCTTGACATTCAAAGTATTTCTGATACAATATTTAGTGTTAAAACGCCGTCGTAGTATGGCGTTTTGTCACGCACAGCAAAATTTTATAAGGAGTCGATAATGTAAATGGACGCTCAAGTCATTTTATTGATGATTATTCTTGTGCCAATTGTGGGTTCTTTTGTGTTACCCATTTTAGGCAAAGTTTCAGCTAAATTAAGAAATATATCCGCTCTCACATTTATTGTTATACCAATTGTTTTATCTGCGATGGCGCTATTACCTTTATTAAATGAAGGAGCGCCATATTTTTTTGAGGTTAAAGGGTTGGGTGCATTCAGTTTTGGTTTTATGGCAGACAGGCTTGCCGTATTCATGGCACTGGCTTCTCTGGTGCTGGCCGCCGTTATCGTAATTTACTCCTTTGATTATATGAGCCACTTCGAAAACCAGAACGAATATTATATGATGGTTGTTTTGTTCATCGGAGCCATGATGGGGATTGTGTTCTCTACCAATCTGGTTTTCATTTATCTGTTCTGGGAAATCTCCGCCATCTGCTGCTGGAGACTGATTGGGTTCTTCAGAAAAAAAGAATATATCGTGAGGGCTGATAAAGCCTTTTTAATCACGGTTTTTGGCGCTGTGGTCATGCTGCTTGGCTTTGTGTTGGTCTATCACCAGACAGGGACCTTTCATCTTACGCAGATGAAGGGCACACAGCTGTCGAATACGATTGTTATTCTTATCCTGTTCGGGATTCTGTCAAAATCCGCAACACTGCCACTGCATACATGGCTGCCGGACGCAGGTGTTGCGCCGTCGCCGGTTACCTCGCTGCTGCATGCCGCCATCCTTGTTAAAATCGGTGTGTATGTTTTTGCAAGACTGTTTATTCTCAATTTCAAAATTGACGAGATATGGCACACCGCCATTCCCGTGATAGCAGGAATCAGTGCGATTGTTGCGGCCGGGGCCGCTATGATGGAGTTTGACATCAAGCGCATCATTGCATATTCCACCATCAGCCAAATTGGTTTTATCCTGCTTGGCCTTTCCGCCGGCAACCAAACGGCGGCAATGGGCGGCATTCTATACATATTGATGCATGGTCTTGCCAAGGGCGGTCTTTTCCTGTGTGCCGGTATCATCGAACACAATACCGGGACGAAGGATGTCAGACAAATGGGAGGACTGATCACCAAAATGCCGGTGACAGCTGTTTCGTTCCTGATCTGCGCTTTTTCTGTGATGGGGATTCCTCCTCTTGGCGGATTTTTCAGCAAATATATGGTAGTCGCAGGCTCGGCTTATCTTGACAATCCGGCGATTTCTTTTCTCTTTATCATCGGTGCGGTCATGACGGTGATTTATCTGCTTCGCCTGTTTAGCCTGGTATTCTTAGGCACATCAAAGCTCACCGATGTCAAGGAAGGCGGCAAGCCCATGCTTGCTTCCGTTGTTATTCTTTCCGTGCTGTCTGTTTTGGGCGGTTTGTTGATTTCGTTTCCGGCAAGCTTCATTGAACCGGTAGTGGGGGGGTTAATAAAATGAGTAGTCTTATTTTAACATTACCGATTGCAATCCCACTGTTTTTGTCCCTTTTCGTCTTTGTATCACCGAAACAAATCAAGTTTGTCAGAGAAGCTTTTGTTTTGATTGCTTCCGGAGTGAATCTTGTTATTTTTTCGGTTTTGTTTGCACAGATCTATCGGGACAACAATCCGATCAATCTGGATATCACAGGCTGGATCGGTGCCGATATCAATTTTTCCTTAAAGATTGACAAGCTGAGTGCTTTTGTGCTGTTGATCGGCGCTGTCATCGGGTTTCTTGTGATTGTATACACGCTTTTCTTTATGAAGGGAAAAAGCTACCAAAGAATGTTCTATGGCTTTTTGTTGATTACCCTTGCGTTTTTGAATGGAACCATACTGGCGAACAACCTCATCGTTCTGCTGTTTTTCTGTGAAGGCTTACTGATCACACTGTTCGGTATGATCGTGACAGGAGGTCAAAAATCCTTCCCGGTGGCAATAAAAGCATTGGTTCTTTCGGGAACCGCCGACCTTCTTCTCATGCTGGGCATCGGTATGACGATTTTTAACGCAAACGGTGAAATATCACTGGACAAGCTGAATGTTTCACTGGAAGACCCCTTGGGCTGCCTTTCTTTCCTGCTTCTCGTGCTGGGCGCTGTAGGCAAGGCAGGAGCGATGCCCTTTCACAGCTGGATTCCCGACGCCGCCACAGAAGCGCCGCTGCCCTTTATGGCACTGGTACCCGCTGTTTTTGAGAAATTAATCGGTGTTTATGTACTGGCAAGGGTGACCCTTGATTTGTTCCAGTTTGAAGAGTTTTCCGCCATGAGCTATGTAATCATGGCTTTGGGTGCAGCGACCCTGCTGTTCTCGGTTATGATGGCATTGGTGCAAAGGGATATCAAGCGGGTACTTGCTTATCACGCCATCAGTCAGGTGGGGTATATTATGCTGGGCATCGGCTCTGCTACGCCCATCGGTATCGTGGGCGGATTGTTTCATATGGCAAACCACGCCATGTACAAAAGCGGTCTGTTCTTAATCGCCGGTAATATAGAACGTCAGACGGGCACCACCGATATGAGAAAAATCGGGGGGCTTGCCCGGAAAATGCCCGTTACCTTTCTTTGCTTTATCATAGCGGCAGCATCATACATCGGTGTTCCGCCCTTTAACGGTTTCTTTTCGAAGGAGCTTATTTTTGACGGCGCTTTGGAAATCAGCTGGGTGTTTTATCTTGTGGCTGCGGCGGGTGCTTTCTTTGCTGCCCTATCCTTTTTCCGTCTCGGTCATTCCGTCTTTTTATCCAAGCTGAACAAGGAAACAGAAAAAACCGTGAAAGAAACAAAAGAAGCTCCTTTGTTCATGATTGTTCCGACGTTGCTCATAGCAGCCGGCTGTATTTTGTTCGGGGTGTATAATGCCTTGCCCATCCAATCTATGATCGAGCCGATACTGGGGCATTTGCCGGTGGATACCTATGCAGGGTTCCCCCACAACCTCACCATCGTCGCAATTTCCGTCGGACTTTTGATAGGGGCATTTCTGTGTCATCTTTACGGTGTCAACAAAGAAAGAAATCCGCTTAATGCTACAAGCTATCTATACAATGCCCCCATACTTCGCTCTGTGTATCGTTGGGCGGACAGACGTTATCTGGATCCTTACGACATCGGCATGGGGATTGTTAAGGGAGTTTCAAAGCTTTTGTTCATGCTGGATCGTGCGATTGATTGGGTTTTGTGTG
>MKRK01000212.1:11721-12354 GCA_001896915.1 Clostridiales bacterium 43-6 | reverse complement strand
TGTAAAAGCGGTGGGTTACACAGCAGGATTTATCAGAAAATGTCACAACGGCAGCTACAGCCGGTATATCATATGGGCGTTTCTGGGCTTGGTGGTACTCATTTTTATTGCCTTTCAGGCCTAATTCATAACAGCTTTCACGAATATTTTTTGGAGGAATGCAAAATGTCCTTATTATTCATACTGTTTCCGCTGATCGGGCTGATTTTAATCAATCTGCCCCTGCAGATTTTATATAAAAAGCTGTATTTTGCCATTGGCGTCGGAATTACCCTTCTGCAAATGACCATGGCTTTGACCACACGCCTTCCCTTGTGGACGGATCTGGGGAATCTCATCAAAGATCATGTGCCGGTGAAGCTGGGCATGACCGATTATAGTCCGCTGGTACTGCTTACGATCGGGTTGGTTTCTTTTGTTTCGTTGATTGTATGCGTCAGCACAGAGAAAAAAGAGCTTCTGAACTTTACCAGTCTGACCTTGATTATCACCATGGGCATGAACGGGCTTGTGCTGGTTACGGATTTATTTTCCCTCTATGTGTTTTTAGAAATCGTTGCGGTCAGCTCCTTTATTCTGATTGCGATTTATAAAGAAAAAAGTGCGCTGCTCGGTTCTTTTCGTTACTTTGTG
>MKRK01000212.1:0-11699 GCA_001896915.1 Clostridiales bacterium 43-6 | reverse complement strand
CATGGTCGGTGACCTTTCCTTTGCCTCCATAAAGACCTTTGTGCTGGCACAGGTCTTTACCCGCCAGGTGGAGTTTACCGCAAGCATTCTCTTGTTTACGGCAGGTCTGTCCATCAAATCGGGCTTGGTCCCGTTCCACGGCTGGCTGCCCACTGCCTATGCCGATTCACCGGCGGCGGTTTCGGTTATGCTGTCCGGTATCGTGACCAAGGTGGCAGGTGTATACAGTATCTATGCGGTCTATATTGGCATCTTTGGTGCCAACGATGTTTTCGGCACCATGCTCATGCTGCTTGGTGTGGGATCCATTGTAGCCGGCGCTTTGGGCGCCATCGGACAAAAGGACATGAAACGAATGCTGGCGTTCTCCAGCATCAGCCAGATCGGCTACATTATTCTTGCAATCGGCGTCGGCACACCACTGGCTTTGTTCGGCGCGTTTTTTCATTTCTTCAATCATGCCACCTTCAAATCCCTCCTGTTTGTCAATGCCGCTTCTGTGAAAGAGCAGACCGGCATCACAAAGCTGTCGGAGCTGGGTGGTCTTGCGGAAAAAATGAAGGTGACAGGCACCACCTCGGTACTTGCGTTTTTATCTACAGCGGGAATTCCGCCGCTGTCCGGCTTTTGGAGCAAGCTGATTATCATCATTGCCGTCTGGCCGGTGGTAAGCGGCTATGCGGTAATTGCGTTGTTATCGAGCATTCTGACCATCGGGTATTTTCTTATCATGCAACGAAAAATTTTCTTCGGTGAGCTGAAGGAAGGGCTTGAACAAATCAAGGATGCGAACAGGGGACTGAAGTTTTTGTCCATTTTATTGACGGCCATTATCATCGGCGTCGGAATTGCATTTCCCTTTGTTTATTCAAATTTCACGACATTATTATAGATGCAAATTAATCGGGAGGTGTTCTGTTTGGATTTTAAAACAATATTCAGCTGGGAAGCGATGATTCCCATCATTTTGCTGGTTTCCTTAATCGCCGCTATGCTTTGCACGCTACTGTTTAAGAACCTTGTAAAATCAGCGATATCACTGAGCGCACTCAGTGCGGTGCTGTCCATCATCATGTTTTTGATGGGACAGACGTTGGCGGCTGTATTTGAGCTTTCTGTTTGTGCCGGGCTGGTCACAGTTTTGTTTATCAGCACCGTCAGCATGACCAGAGACAGAGACGAAGAAGAAATCGCCGCCATTACAAAGGCAAGAAGAAAGAAATATTATGCACTGCCTGTTGTTTTGCTTGTGATCACCATCCTTTTATTTATCGTCTGGCCTACTGTGAACAATAATTTTTTGATAGCCGGCGATACGGACACGACAAAATCTGTGGGCGACATACTATGGTATGACAGAGAAATCGATATAGTCGGACAAATCATCATCATTCTGGCAGGCGCTTTCGGCGTGGTTTTGCTTTTTAAGGAGCGTGAAACAAAATGAGCTTGGGAATTGAACTGACTTTTTTCGCAGTAATCTTACTTTTGGCGGGGGGGATTTACACACTTCTGGTTTCCAAAAACCTGGTGAGAACCCTCATTGCCATTGAGGTCATGATGAAGGGCGTTACCCTTATGCTTGTTTTGGCAGGCTATTTTACCCACCAGCTTGTGAAAATCCAGGCTGTGATCATTTCCATGATCGTTGTCGAGGTGGTTGTAATTACAGTTGCTGCGGGAATTGTCATCAGCATTTACCGCAATAACGGATCACTCAGCTCAAAAAGCACAGAAACGGATGAAGAAGGTTGAAATAGTATTTTTTAAACAGGTTTTATTTCCTTCTCAGATATAAAACCCCGAAAGGACATGATTTTAGTTGGACAAAATTTTATTATCTCCGCCGGTGGCGTTTCTCATATTTTTGCTGTTAGCTTTCGGGATTTCGGCGTTTACCTCCAGACTGGCACCAAAGGGTACGGAAAGCCAGGGAAAACTGGAATCCTATGGCTGTGGTGAAGATATGGGCGACCACAGGGTTCAGCCAAACTACAAGCAGTTTTTCTCCTTCGCATTTTTCTTTACCATCATGCACATAATAGCACTGTTGTTAACTACCATTCCTTATGGAATTCCGCCGGTTGCGATTGTGTATGCTTTGATTGCAGCGTTTTCCATTTTTATTTTATACAAAAGATAAGAAATCAAAAGAGAAGCCATGTCCGGCGGCAAGGGTCTCTGTTCTCTTTATATATCGCCGGAGAAAAGGAAATTCATTATGTTTGATAAACTGATCAACTGGGCGAGAATGAAATCACCGTGGATTATTCATTTTAATACAGGCTCTTGTAACGGCTGCGATATTGAGATTGTATCCACCCTGACACCGAGATACGATTTGGAACGATTCGGCGTTCAGCAAAAGGGTTCGCCAAGACATGCCGATGTACTGGTTTGCTCCGGCCCTGTTACGCTCCAAACAAAGGACAGGATACAGAGAGTTTATGAGCAAATGACAGAGCCGAAATTTGTCGTAGCTGTGGGCACCTGTGCTTCCTCGGGCGGTGTTTTTACCGGATGCTACGGCGTCAGCGGAGGAATTGACTCCGTCGTTCCCGTTTCGGCTTATATTCCCGGCTGTCCTCCAAGACCGGAAGCGATCATTGACGGTGTTGTGAAGTTGTTAGGCAGCCTCGAGAAAAAAGAGGAGGAGGAAAAGAAATGATAAAGGAAGAAGCCATTGTACAAGGCTTGAAGGATACCTTTGGTTTTTCTGATGAAACAGTGATAATAAAACGTGCCAGACGGATTACGGCAGATGTCACCATCCATGAATATAGAGAAGTAATCGCTTATTTGAAGAATGAAATGAACTTTACCATGCTATGCACCATTACTGGTCTTGACCTGACGGACACATTCCAGGCAATCTATCATGTTGGCAATGATGAGGGTGTGATTGTTGATGTGAAGCTGACCATCCAGAAACAAAAGCCGGTGATTGATACCATCACAGATATCTACGAAGGAACCGCTCTGTATGAAAGAGAGCTGATTGATATGTTCGGCATTCAGGTTAAGGGTCTTCCCGAAGGCAACCGCTATCCTCTTCCGGACGGATGGCCCGTCAATGACCATCCTCTTCGTAAGGATTGGAAGTCGGTCGCAAAAGCTTAATCATCCCCAGCCGGTCAAGAAAAGGGAATGAAACGAAAACTGAGAATCTCCGATACAATCGGTTTGATATAACCAAGGAAAGGACTTGTTCTATATGGGTAAAGTTGTTGTTCCGGTAGGCCCCCAGCATCCAGCGTTGAAGGAACCGGAAGGGTTCAGCCTCACGCTTGAGGGAGAGAAGGTCGTATCCGCCACAGTAAGGCTGGGATATAACCACAGAGGCATTGAAAAAGCCTGTGAAGAAAGAACCTACACACAAAATATATACTTGATCGAAAGAATTTGCGGCATTTGCTCCCACACCCATTCCACCTGCTTTATTCAATGCGTGGAAGAACTTGCGGGTGTTGAGATAACAAGCCGTGCCGCATACATCAGAACACTGGTGGGCGAGCTGGAACGCATTCACAGCCATTTGTTATGGCTGGGGGTTGCCGGTCATGAAATCGGGTTTGATACGTTGTTTATGTACTCCTGGCGCGACCGTGAGCTGGTGATGGATCTTCTGGCCATGTTGACGGGCAACCGTGTGAACTATGGAATCAATACCATTGGCGGCGTCAGAAGAGATGTTTCGTCAGAGCAAATCAAGGACATTCTGAAGACTGTGGATAAACTGGAGGAACGGACGAAATATTACATTGAGGTTTTGACACAAGAGACGACCATTGTCCAGAGGCTTGCGGGAGTCGGCAGACTGAGCAAAGAAGATGCCATCCGTCTGGGAGCGGCCGGACCCACGGCCAGAGCGGCGGGTGTGAAACGTGATACCAGAAAAGATGACCCTTATGCGGCATATGGTGAAGTGCCCTTTGAGGTAATCACCGATCAGAACAGTGATGTTTTGGGCAGAGGAATTGTTCGGGTCAAAGAGCTGATGGAAAGCTATAAGATTATCCGCTATGTACTCGAGCGTCTGCCGGAGGGTGAGCTGACCGTCAAGGTGCCTAAGAAAATTCCGGCCGGTGAAGCCATCAGCAGATACGAAGCCCCCAGAGGAGAGGATGTTCATTATGTCAAGAGCAACGGAACCGAAATGCCCGAGCGAGTGAAGGTTCGTGCTCCCACCCTTGCCAATCTTTCCTCCATTTCACACATGCTGGAGGGCGGTTATCTCGCGGACGTTCCTATCATCATCGCTGCCATTGACCCCTGTTTTTCCTGTACAGACAGAATGATAACAGTAACTGACAGAGAAAAAGACAGCAAATCTATGCTCGATTGGAACAAGCTCAGAGCATATAGTATTGATTGGCACAAAGAACGCGGTCTTGATTTTTCAGCAATTTCACATCTTAGAGAGGATGGAAGATAAATTGTCGTTGTTTTATATCTTGATTTTTCCTGGCTTTATTTTCTTAAGCCTATATGGATTGTTGATTGAATATGTTGACCGGAAGCTATATGCAAGGTTTCAAAACCGAGTGGGTCCCCGCTGGTACCAGCCCTTGGCAGACATCATCAAGCTGGCGTCAAAAGAAACCATCATCCCCAGACAAGCGGACAACAGAATGTTCCGTTGGATTCCGGTGTTTGCTTTGGCAGCAGCCTCTACTTCTGTATTGTATGTACCCATTTGGGGGACAAACAGCGCATCGTCGTTTGACGGTGATATCCTGGTCGTTATGTATTTGCTGACGATACCCACCCTTACCTTTTTCCTTGCAGGCTGGTACTCCAAGTCTATTTTTGCAACAGTAGGCGCCATCCGCGCGCTGACCCAGCTCTTTGCCTATGAAGTTCCTCTTTTGATGGCACTTTTGGCACCGGCTCTGCTTGCCAACACCTGGTCTTTCACTAAAATGGCAGAATTTTATTCCCATCACCCTCTCTACTCCGTATTCAATATCATAGGCTTTGTGGTTGCAATCATTGCCGTGCAGGGCAAGCTGGAACGGGTTCCGTTTGACATTCCCGAAGCCGAAACAGAGCTGGCCGGTGGTCCCTTTGTGGAATACAGCGGAAGACTGCTGGCGATTTTCAGAATGGCGATCGATGTGGAAATGGTTGTGGTTGCTTCTATTATCGCAGCTGTTTACATACCCTTTTTCTACAATGCAGTTCCTGTTCTGGGCTTTCTTATTTATGTGATAAAAACTATGTTTGTGGTGCTGATTTTGGCTGCAATCCGTTCGATTTTTGCCCGTTTGCGGATTGAACAAATGATCAATTTCTGCTGGAAATATCTCGCTCCGCTGGCAATTTTACAAATCATCATCAATATCATTGCCAAGGGGGTTTTGAAATAAATGAGTAAAATCGGAAAAATACTTCCGGTGGCACTGAAAACGCTATTCACCAAGCCTTCCACAGAAGCATATCCATATGTAAAAAAATTGGTGGAGGATGATTTCAGAGGAAAACTGGAGTTTAACTGCGATGTTTGCATCGGCTGTAATATCTGTACCCGTGTTTGCCCGGCCAAGGCAATTACCATCGAAAAGGTGGAAGGGGAAGAAAAGAAATTCAAAGCGATTGTTCATCTGGACAGATGTATTTATTGTGCCCAATGTGTGGACTCCTGCCCCAAGAAGGCACTGAAAACCACGCAAGCCTTTGAGCTGGCCGGGTTTGAGACAGGGAACATGACAGTGGAAGTCTAATTCCCCAAGGAAGCTTTTGTGTTATAGTTCAGGAAAGTTTTATGCACAGGCTGCATAGGATCATACCAAAGAGTATTTCCCGCTGAACGAAAGGATGTGTTTGGATGACGCAGTTCAAGAGGCTGTTAGCCGAACAGTTGGGACACAGCAAAAAAATCGTTATACTTGGAGTGGGTTCTCCACTGAAATCCGACGATGCGGCGGGCATTTTGATTGCGGGCAAGCTAAAAGAACAGTTTCCGCAAGAGAAGTATCCGATGTATCGGATCTATGTAGGGGAAAGCGCACCGGAGAATTATACCGGCGAAATCAAGAATTTTCTGCCAGAGCATCTCATCGTGCTGGATGCGGCTGATATCAACGAAGAACCGGGCAGTGTGGGCTTCATTGATGTGAGTGTAATTAAGGGCATATCCTTTTGCACCCACATGCTTCCGCTGAACATTATGCTTGATTATATCCAAAAAGAGACCGGTTGTGCAATGACCATCATCGGCATTCAGCCTGAGAATTTATCCTATGACGGAAAAGTCACCCTGGCGGTGAAAGAGACAATTGAAGAAATCACAAATGCAATCGGTGATATTTTAACAAAAATTGCGTAGAATAGGAACCATCGGATTTTTCCGGTGGTTTTCTTTTGTTTCAGATTAGCAACAATCAGCCAAGGTAATCATTTGCCGTCAATAATTATGCTTGATTATTGGCTGAGTTTCAGATAAAATAAGAAAGAAGGTGGGTGGAAATAGTTTGAAAAAATTTTTAAAAGCTCTTGCGGCTATTGTTATATCTATTTTGTTTTTGATTTCCTCATTTTTGTTTCTCATGAATACAACCATCAACAATACCTTGTTTTCCTCAAAGTTTTTCAGCAAGCAAATGGACACGGCAGTAAACCCGGAAAGCATTGATCAAATGGTCGTGGACGCGCTGACGAATATTGAAGATATTATGCCGGTCAGCGAAAAGGACAAAGAAGCGATCAAAAACGGTGAGATTTCGCCGGAACTAGACAAGGTCATAGATCAGTACAAAGCCTCCTTACAGGAAAACATCGACACATCATGGCTGTCTGAGGATGTTCCGTCGTTTATCAAAAGCTCTCATGCTTATTTCACCGGTCACAGCAACTCCATTGAACCGGTTGACATAACGCCGATCAAGGCATCCTTGATCAATACCTTCTTAGAGGATCGTGTTACCGTTCAAACCATTGATAATGCGACGGAACTCCAATCAATCATTGAGGATGCAGAGGGTTTTGCAGGTCCTCTGATCAGCGATCAGACTGTGAATGAGCAGGCTTTGGAGTTTGTCATGAGCCAGCCCGAAATCAAAGGGATGAAGATACAAAAGGATACAGCGGTGGATATCTTAAAAGAAATCGGCAACCGTAAGGAAACGGGGAAAAGCTGGGGACAGCTCTTTGTTTATACCAAAACAAAGCTGGTGGAGGATCAATTGGGCTTTCACAAAATGAAGGATGAGCTGGATGTAACCCGTTTAATTTCCATTTTGTATAACGGGGACGATAATCCCGTGAGCCAGACAAGACAGGTGTTTTTATCCGCCCGCAAGGACAGCTCCATTCTTGTGTTGTTGTCTCTTTCGTTCTCCTTTGCCTTGTTGGTTTTACTCGCCAAGCGGCTGAAGCTTTTTCTTTTTTGGCTGGGCGGTCTGCTTGTTACTTCTGCTTCGTTCAGTTTTGTGCCGGCTTTGTTTAAAAAAGACCTCAATGAAATGTTATCATCCTATCTGACAATTTCGGACAGGAACGGAAATCCGATCACAATGCTCAGCGATTTTGTGACGGGCATGACGAATGGGATGATTGTTTATCATGTAATGATAAGTTTGATTGGAATGGTAACAGGGATTGCTCTGTTAACAATCGGTTTTTTATTAAAGAACAGAGGAAAAAAGATGAAAAATATTGCCGTGTTAAAAATCACAACGGCTGTATTTGCTGTCCTGATGCCGATTTGTATGATTCTTTTTGCAATAGATCTGGGAAAAAGCATTGGGAATTATTCTGTCACCGTGAATGGAGCAGCACAAAAAGAAACGGTGAGCATCAACAGTGCGCTGGATACCACACTCAATACCACACTGTTTCAGGAAATTGAAAAGGGAACACGCTGATTTAAAAATAATATAATAAAGAATTAACATTCTCTTAATAAAAAACACTTATATTGAATATAACAGAAAGAATTTAACCTGTATAATGGAGAATTGTGATGAAGGATAAAATAACAATACAGAATTTGAATTTGTTTTATGGGGATAATCAGGCACTGAAAAACATAAATATGAATATTGCCGAAAAACAAATCACTGCATTCATCGGACCTTCCGGATGCGGCAAATCTACTTGCATTAAAACCATTAACCGTATGAATGACCTGATCAAGGATTGCCGGATAGAAGGAACCGTTGCCATCGATGGTGAGGACATCTATGATCAAAAAATGGATGTTACCTTTTTGCGCCGCCGTGCCGGCATGGTGTTCCAGAAACCAAATCCGTTCCCGATTTCTATTTATGACAATATCGCATACGGCCCACGTGCACACGGTACAAAAAGCAAAGCGTTGCTGGACGAAATCGTTGAAAAATCATTGAGAAATTCTGCATTGTGGGAAGAAGTTAAGGATCGCTTAAAAACAAATGCACTGGGCATGTCGGGGGGGCAGCAACAACGCTTGTGCATTGCCCGCGCCTTGGCTGTGGAGCCTGATATTTTGCTGATGGATGAGCCCACCAGTGCCTTGGACCCTATTTCGACCTTAAAAATCGAAGATCTAATGTCTGATTTGAAGCAAAAATACACGGTTGTTATTGTAACCCATAACATGCAGCAGGCAGCCCGTATCAGTGATAAAACCGGTTTTTTTCTTCTGGGAGAGCTGATTGAATACGACAACACCAACGATATGTTCAGCAATCCCAAGGAGAAGAAAACCGAAGACTATCTGACGGGTCGTTTCGGTTAAGCCGCCATGAAGGAGAAGATATATGAGACATCTGTTTGAAAAGAGCTTAGATCATCTGCAAGAGCTTGTTACCAACATGGGCAACAAGGTCGGCGATGTGATTACGAATACCATTCAAGCGTTTAAAACACAGGACAAAGAGCTGGCCCTGAAGGTTGCTACCTCCGACAATGAAATTAATGCCATGGAGCATGAGATTGAGCAGCTTTGCCTTAGTCTGATTGCCCGCCAGCAGCCCTTGGCAACGGATCTGCGTGTGATTACATCTTCACTGAAGATAATCACCGACATTGAACGTGTTGCGGACCAATGCGCCGATATCTGTCAGATTATCAACCGCAGCGAAGATTATATGAATGTAAAAGCCCACGGGCTGCTGATCAAAATGCTGGAAGCGGCGAGCTCCATGTATTTTCGTTCGATTTCGGCTTATATCAACCACAATGTGGAGTTGGCCAAAGAGGTTTGTGCGGGGGATGATGAAGTAGACAGCATGTTCGAAAAAATCGTGCTGGAGCTTTCGGCTTACCTTTCCGCCTCGGCTAATGTGATGCCGGGCGTTAACTTGATGTTTATTGCAAAATACGGTGAAAGATTGGCTGACCATGCTACCAATATCGGCGAATGGACCATATTTTTAGTTGATGCAGTTCATCCCGACAGCAATTAGAACGGGGGTACGATATGGCAGAGCTTATTTACATCGTGGACGATGAGCCCTCAATCCGAAGGCTGATTTCCGTAGCCTTGAAGGATGAAGGATATATGACCGAGGAATATTCCGACGGTTCTTCCTTGTTGGCCGCCATTCGTTACAGAAAACCGGATGGAATTATTCTTGATTGGATGATGCCGCCGCCGGACGGCATTGAGGTCTGCAAACGGCTTCGACAGGACTATGAAACCCGTCCGATCCCGATTTTGATGCTGACCGCTCGAGGGGACGAAACCGATAAAATTCTCGGGCTGGAGATGGGCGCGGACGATTTTATCAGCAAGCCGTTTTCGGTGAAGGAGCTGATTGCCCGGGTACATGCGCTGCTGCGCAGAAAGGACTATTTAACGGCAAAAACGCCTGAGATTTTGAAATTCGGAGGATTGAAGGTGGATTTGGCTTCCCGCCGTGTCACCACGGACGGCAGATTTGTGGAACTGACCCTGAAGGAATTTGACTTATTGACTACCCTCATGAATAACCGGGGAAGAGTGCTGACCAGAGAACAATTGCTTGATAAAGTCTGGGGAATCGGTTATTATGGTGATGCAAGAACTGTGGATGTGCATATCCGCTATTTGCGCCAGAAAATCGAAAGCGATGCAGATAAGCCGGTTTACATACAGACGCTGAGAGGCGTGGGCTATCGTTTTGCGATTGAAGACGAAATGAAATGATGGGAAGTGACCGATGATGAAACGTAAGCTGTTTTGGTATTTTACGCTTACGACCATCATCGGTCTTTTGTCAGCCTTTCTGATGGTGGTGCCGCTGTTTCAGAGTATTTATAACCAAGAGGTAGAATCCAGACTGGATGCGGTTCTGGCTGTCATGAAGGATGATGTGGAGGATGCATTGCAGTCGCCCGAAGTATATGCCGACCACATCTCAGAGCTTTTGGCAACGGAAAAACAGTCCGTCAGAATTACCATCGTCAAAAAAGACGGCACGGTACTGGCAGACAGCTATATGAACAGCGGCAAAAAATTCACACCCGAATATACCAATCATGCGAACCGGCCGGAAATCATCGAAGCTTTGGAGAGCGGAGTGGGATATGCCAAACGGTATTCCGACAGCATTGGGAAGGAATTTTATTATACTGCGGTGAAAGTCAATGACGACATCGTGTTTCGTGCCGCCATGCCCATTGATTCCTTATACCGGACTACCGCCTTGATGTGGGCTTGTATTGCCCTAAGTATGGGAATCGGGGTTGTGTTTTCTGTAGTCACCGCAAGGATTATATCAAGAAAAATCGTAAACCCGCTATCGGCTCTGACCAAAGCGGCCAATGACTTTGCCGCAGGAAGGCTGGATACCCGTGTGGGCAAGTATCCCGATGAAATCGGCGTGCTTGCCAATACCTTCAATCTGATGGCGGAAAAAATGGAGAGTATTCTCGATCATTTGAAGGAAAACCGAACTCAGCTGGAGGGCGTTTTGCAGGGAATGGATGATGGCGTTTTGGCGGTGGACGATCACAAGCATATTTTGCTTTACAATGAGAAAGCCAAGGCGATTTTACAATACAGTCATATCGAAACGGGAAAGCCCTTGAGCGGTCTTCCGGACACCAACAAGCTCAATGCTTTGCTGGCAAAGGTGGCTGACCAGGGAAAGCCCATTACAGATACGATTTCCTTGTCAGCGCCTCATGACACCCAGTTGGATGTGTATGCCGCACCCCTTAGGCTGAATGCAACCCAGAAGGGTGCTTTGGCGGTTATGAGAGATGTGACCAGGGTGAAGAAGCTGGAACAGCACAGAAGCCAGTTTGTTGCCAATGTGACCCACGAGCTGAAAACGCCGCTGACCTCAATCAAAGGATTTATTGAGCTGCTAAAATCCAACGAGCGGGACAAGGAGACAAGGGAGTATTTTTATGAGGTCATGGAGATTGAAGCGGAACGGCTCCAAAACCTGATCAGCGATTTGCTTGACCTTTCCGAAATTGAAAACAACCGTGATGTAAATCTCACAGTCTGCAATTTGTCCGGACTTCTCAATAAAACCATTCAGCGCCTCCAACCTTTGGCAGACAAAAAAGGAATCGTGATGGAAGCATCCGTACCCCTTCAAATCGAGATGCACGCCAATCCTCACCGGTTGGAACAGCTTTTTACCAATTTGATTGATAACGCTGTCAAATACAACAAAGAAAACGGTAAGGTGAAAGTTGATTTGTCAACCACAAAAGGCACGGTGGTGTTCAAGGTTTCCGATACGGGAATCGGCATTGAAGAAAAACACTTTGAACGGCTG
>MKRK01000211.1:4422-5590 GCA_001896915.1 Clostridiales bacterium 43-6 | reverse complement strand
CGCTGCGCGACCTCTTCAAGGACGAGGTGCGCGAGCTGGGCCTGGCGCTCGGGCTGCCGCGCGAGATGGTCTATCGGCATCCGTTTCCCGGGCCCGGCCTGGGCGTTCGCGTGCTCGGCGAAGTGCGCCGCGAATATCTCGAGCTGCTGCGCCAGGCCGACGCCATCTTCATCGACGAGCTGCGCAACACGCACGACGCCGACGGCCTGAGCTGGTACGAGAAGACCTCGCAGGCCTTCGCCGTGTTCCTGCCGGTGAAGTCGGTCGGCGTGATGGGCGATGCGCGTACTTATGAATACGTTGTTGCATTACGCGCAGTGCAGACGCAGGACTTCATGACGGCGCGCTGGGCACCGCTGCCGCACGACCTGCTCGCGCGCGTGTCGAACCGCATCATCAACGAGGTGCGGGGGATCAATCGGGTGGTGTACGACGTTTCGGGGAAGCCGCCGGCGACGATCGAGTGGGAGTGACCCAAATTATATGCAAAACTCTTGACGTTTTGTCTAGTTTTGCGTATGTTTCGGCATGGTTTCCCTCGACTCCTGCCTCGACGATCTGCTCGTCCGCGGCCGAGCCTACATCTCCCGGGATGAGATAGCCGCTGCGCTGGGCTTGAAGCCGTCGGCACTGGCGGCGGCGATCACGCGCGCGATCAACAAGCGCCGCCTGGCGAACCCCAGGCACGGCTTCTATCTCATCCTGCGCCCCGAAGATCAGATCGCCGGCGCGCCCGACCCCGTCAAGTGGATCGACCCGCTGATGAAGCATCAGGGGATCGACTACCGCATTTCGCTGCTGCGTGCGGCGGCGTTCCACGGCGCATCGCACCAGGCCAGCATGGTCTTTCAGGTCGTCGTCCCGAGGCAGTTGCGGGACTTCGATCTGGGTCGCCATCGCCTGCAGTTCCTTTATCAGAGTCCGGACGCATTCAGACAGGTCAATCAGGAGTCGTTGGTCGACCAGATGAAGAGCGACGCCGGCTTCGCCGCGGTGGCTGGCGTCGAACTGACGCTGCTCGACTGCGTGCGCTACTTTCACAAGGCAGCTGGCATCAACGGCGTCGCGCAGATCGTCAAGGATATCGGCGCCAAGGCCAGCCCGCGCCTGCTGCAGAAGGCGGCTGGCACCTACGAGAACTCGGCCGTCCGCCGGCTTGGCTACCTGC
>MKRK01000211.1:3968-4252 GCA_001896915.1 Clostridiales bacterium 43-6 | reverse complement strand
TTATCAAACTGCCCGTTGGAAAAACCTTCGACCTTTTTAAAAACATCCGACCGCATATCGCGTGAAACGCCCGCCGCGACTTGTGCCGCAAAATATCCGACGACAATCGCGGCCACAGCCCCCGCAAGGGTTACAAGCAGCATTTTTCCGCCTGTTTCCCAAATAAAGTCCGAATTTCCGCCCATAACACCCGTATTGACAATATCGGACATATAATCAGGCAAAGCCAGATCACAGATCGCCTGAATCAGCAGCAATGCCACCGCAAACAAAATCATACCTAT
>MKRK01000211.1:0-3957 GCA_001896915.1 Clostridiales bacterium 43-6 | reverse complement strand
TGCGCTTAAGTCTGTTTGAGAAAGCGTACAATTAACCATTAAGTATTTTCCTTATGCAAGTCTTTTATAATTTCAAAATATTTTTCCAATAACCCGATAAAAACCTCGCTGTCCTCCCTACCCATTCTATCAAGCGTAGATTCTATTTTTTTCAGAAACATACATTTTTCCTTAGCCAGCACGCTGCGTCCCAAATCAGTCAGCAAAACCCGTGTTTGCCGCCTGTCATTCTCGCAAATTTCCCTGATCACATAGCCTTTTTTCTCAAGAACATTGATCATTTGAGAAACTGCAGGTTTGCTATGGTCTGTTCTTTCACTCAGCATAGCTGTAGTTGCGATCTGATTGCTGTCATTGATGAATTCTATAAACAGCAGAATAAAATATTCGCTTTTTGACACAGATTTTGCTTGAAAATTGCTTAAAGCAAACTTTCGTATCGATTCGGTCAATCTATAAAACCTGTTTACCAGTGTTTGATCCATTTGTAACCCTCCTTGTAAAATGATTAACTTTATTAATTATTAAGTTTCTTAACGATTATAGCACTTCTTACTTTGTTTGTCAATAGAAAATTTAAAATTTTTTTAATATTTTTTATAATGTAAAATCAGACAAAAAAAGCCGCGGGATGAGGGTATTCCGCCCCAGCATCCCACCCTACGCGAATTTGAAAATATTTTAAGTTAAAAAAGCCGCGATTCCATATCATTCCTTCTATTCCCTATATTAATTCGCCGTTTCCCATACCGTAACCTGTAGGGAACGACCACTGTGCCGTTCCGTTGTTCCCCATTCTAAAACTCGTAGAAAATATCCGTATCTACTGCATTTTTTCTACCAGATGGGAAACAAGAGGAACGGAGTTATTTGTTCCCTACATGGTTGCCTGCCCGTGTGTTTGCGCTGATTTTAATATAAAATTGGTATTACCACTTTCCCAGCCCATAAAAAATTGCCATCTTCAAAAGAAGATGGCAATTTTTCACTCAATTTTTATTAATTATAATCAATTGACTCTCTTGCAGGTTTCTTTGCAGGATCAACGGTGTATTTGCCGTTTTCGCCAGACGTATCGGAAAATCCGTTTGTGGCCAATGTAATATCGTTATATGCCCAATGTGTTGGAGATAAATCAGAGAAAATATTTTTTACGGTTGAAATATCAAATTCGTCCGCCGTTCTTTCGATTAGTCTGTTGATGGTGGTGACAAATTCCGCGCGGGTCATATCTCCATTCGGATTTACGGTGGAATCGCCGTTTCCTCTGTAAATATTGTTGTCAACCATTGCTTTTACATAGACATAGTATGGATTGTCAACCGTTAAATCGGTGAAAGAAACCGTTTTGCTGTCGTCAGTGCCGTAGCCCAAAGACAATGCGATCATTTTTGCGATTTCTCCGCGTTTGATATTTTTCCCCGGATAGATATTTTCAGCCGTGTCAAACACATCAATGGACTTCATATATTCAATTGCACCGTAAGACCATCTTGTGGTGCTGACATCCCCATAAGACTGCTCGCTTGCAACAAAGCCGTTTGTCTGATTTTGCTGTTTTAAAATTCTATATAACAGGGAGGAAGCTTCTTCTCTTTTGATGGCATCATCCGCGCCGGCCGCACCATGTCCGTAGCCATAAAAATACGCATATGGGAAATAGCCGTGTATTCCGTTTCCATTTGAAGGCAGGGACGGGCCTACTACCACCGGTTCGGTATAGTCGCCTGTGGCAAGCAGCTTGTTATCGCTATCGGTTGCCAGATATAAAATATTGTTTTTCGAATCATATGCGCAGCCCGCATAACTCAAAGAAGAAAAGGTTGCAGGCAATACGCCGCTGACAGGTTCAAGCGTGTTGATATCAACCGCTGTAATTGATTTTCCGCCGGTTAGCGATACGATGATATAATCGCCGACGATTTCCAGGTATTTTGCGTATTTCACAAATTTCGAACTCAGTACAGTTCCTTGGGTATCCACTTTAAAGATGCTGATTTTATCATTGTTATCGCTTTGGCGGGCCAGCAGGATGGTTCCGTCGTTCATAACAGCCACATCAAACATACACGCAGGGTCACCGTCTCTGATCATATCTTCTAAGTACAAATAACCGTCTTTGCCGAAGCTTGTGTCCAAAGCCGCATTTTTATAGTCGGTAACATCAATTCTGCAAAGGGTGTCGTCTTTAAAATATTGCGGGTATGCAGTATGCCAGCCTGTCCCCTGATGAACAGCGTATAAATATGTTTTGCCGTCAAGCTTTTTCAGCGTGAAATTATACAAATCGGATTTTTTGCCGGTATTAATAGGCGTTTTATAGTTGACAACGCCAACCTGCTGCATATTGCTGATGTTGTATACATAGATGCTTTGGGTATTCTGATTGTTTACTGCAGCTGAACTTACTGAAGAAACAAAATATACACCCTGTACCTCATCAACTTCGATCGCCTTAACCCCGTTTAGATTGATCGCGTTTTTGTCTACCACTTCTTTTGTCAACAAATCAATCTTGGCAACGGTAGCCGGCGAACCTGATAATAAAACGAAAGCATATCTGCCGTTGCCCGCTATGGCAACATCTCTTGGCGTAGATGATCCTGTGGTTTTCAGATCGCTGATGATGGTTTTGAATTGACTGAATGAAACAGTTTCAGCTGTTACAGGCAATGCAACCATTGTGGAGATCAACATAACAACAAGCAATAATGCGAAAAATCCTTTTTTCATATTTTTACTCCTTTTCTGCGTTCAAACTTATATTTTAGGTTCCTTTATTGGTATTATACATAATTTTAACATTAAAGTCAATTTTTTTACATTTTTGGCTATCTTTATGTAATAATTAGATGTAAAATGGAACATACAGCATATTGTTTTCACAGGCGTGCAGGCAGATCATATAATTTATTTACATTTTTCCCTACAGGTATTTTTCATAAAGGCAGACTTTGCCCGTCAGTTATTATATATTGTTCAAAATTAGAATAAATCCTGATCGGAAAGCCCGCCCCTCATTGTTTCAGAGTATTTTTTAAACCTGCATTTTTAAATAATCGTTATTGTACAAATCATCATACATAAACATTCTGTTAATTATAAAAGATGTTATTTGTTTTTCTTAAGTTAATGATATTAAGGTTTACTTAAATTTGAACGTGCTCTTAATTTTATCAAAAATTTCTTTGGTTTCCTCACCGTTCACCAAATCCAGTGCTATAAAAGTGATATCATATATTTTTTCGTTCTCTATGAATAGATATTTGGTAAATATATGTGTGGTTTTAATTTTTTCATTTCTTGCTTTATATTGAATTTTATATGCACTTTTGTTAAATACAGTTTCGCTGACTGCGCCTGTAGTCAGCATGGTTGTCTGTGCACCGTCTTTGATGTCATCATATATATATTTCACAACGTTTTGAAGGCTTGCTCCTTTTAATTCGCTGCTTGACTGTGTAGAGATCAGCACTGCTCTGACATCCTTATCAAATAAGGTAGACGCTGTGCCCTGCTGCTCAAATTTCCAGCCGATCGGCGCCTCAAAGTTGTAGCCTGAAATATCATTTTTATAGTTTTTGTATTTAATTTCCTCTGTGCTGTCCGGTCTGATTAATCTGCCCACAGTTTCCTTATCGATTTCACCCAGCTTAATGGAAGCGATCATATTCGCCATCAGACTTTCCGTTTTATTGTCAACCGGCAAGGTAATGGAGATATTGGCAAAATACGAACCGTTATCAATAAAAATATCTTTTCTGAATGTAGTAAGCCCTTCCATCTTCACCGTATCGGTATATACAACCGCCTTCTTATTGTCAACCACAATTTCGGTAGGTTCGGTATAGGTCGCCATCTCCGGATTTATTTTTTTCTTATTATGCTCATAGTCATACTTTGCCCAATATTTATAATCGGAATTGTCCAAATTTGAATAAATACAAATATGAACAC
>MKRK01000210.1:4027-6660 GCA_001896915.1 Clostridiales bacterium 43-6 | reverse complement strand
GAATCCGAGGTTTATGCCCTTGTGGAAAAATGCGCCCTGCTTCTGTCCCGCAATGCAGGTTTCTTTCTCATCAACTCCTATACCACTGGGCTGTCGCCATCGGTCATGGAATACATTCTGGGCAGTGTCATTGTAAGGACCAAGGGCGGCAAGACAAGCTCAGACGAAATCGGTCTTCCTGTCACATCCTCCGGCATGGTTCTGCCCTGTGGCTCCACGGCAATATGGAGAGGAATGGAATGAAACCGATGATTGCTTTTGAAAACGTTTCCTTTTGCTATCGAAGTGAAGAGGAAGACCGGATCGATTTGTTCGAAGATTTTAATTTAATCATTAAAAAAGGCGATTTTACCGCTGTTCTTGGGCACAACGGCTCAGGAAAATCCACCATGGCAAAGCTTTGCAACGGGCTGTTAAAGCCCACGGCAGGCAAGGTGATCGTGGACGGCATGGATACCGCCGATGAAAAAAACGATATCACCGTTAAAAAAACGGTAGGGATGGTGTTTCAAAACCCCGACAACCAAATCGTCGCCACAATCGTGGAGGAAGATGTTGCCTTTGGGCTTGAAAATCTGGGGGTTGAACCAAAAGTAATTCGCAAACGGGTGGACGAAGCCTTGCAGGCTGTGGATATGTATGACTACAGAGGGCATGAACCCCACAGATTGTCCGGCGGTCAAAAGCAAAGAGTTGCCATTGCCGGTATTATCGCCATGCAGCCCGAATGCATCGTGTTTGATGAACCCACCGCTATGCTGGACCCGAAGGGAAGGGCAGAGGTGTTAAATATCATAAAGAAGCTGAATGAAGACTTTCACATCACCGTGGTGCTGATTACCCACTATATGGACGAAGCTGCGCTGGCAAATCGGGTGATCGTAATGGAAGACAGCAAAATCATTGCAGACGGAACACCCAAGGATGTTTTTTCTCATGTGGAGCTGTTACAATCCGTGGGACTGGACGTTCCCCAACCCACCGAGCTGATGTATGAGCTGAAAAAAGAAGGATATGCACTGCCCGAGGATATTTTGACGGTGGATGAATGTATCAAAGCAATTGAAACTCTCTATGGGGGATAACCTTGATAATCTTAAAGACAGAACATCTGAATTACAAATACAGCGAGGGTACACCCTTTGCAAAAACTGCATTGACCGATATCAACATCGAAATCGAAAAGGGCAGCTTTCTCGGTCTGATCGGTCATACCGGTTCGGGCAAATCCACTCTTGTCCAGCATTTCAACGGGCTTCTAAAGCCCACTGCCGGAAAGATTTATGTAGACGGTCAGGATATCTGGCAAACCCCGAAACAAATCCGCCGGATTTGTTTTAAGGTGGGTTTGGTGTTTCAATATCCCGAGCACCAGCTCTTTGACGAAACGGTGGAAAAGGATATCGCCTTTGGTCCCCGAAACATGGAATTGTCCGAAGATGAAATACAAAAACGAGTGAAGGACGCCGCCGAAATCGTCGGGTTGTCCGAGGATTTGCTGAAAAAATCACCGTTTGATTTATCCGGCGGTGAAAAAAGAAGGGCGGCGCTGGCAGGCGTCCTTGCCATGCAGCCGGAGGTTCTTGTCTTGGACGAGCCCACAGCCGGTCTTGACCCCAAGGGCAGGGACACGATCCTAGAACGAATAAAACAATATCAAAAAGACAGCGGTACCACCGTTGTTTTGGTGTCACACAGCATGGAGGATGTCGCCAAGGTAGCAGACAAGGTGCTAGTGATGAACAAAAACGTGGTCGCCATGTATGATACCGTAGAGCAAGTATTCAGCAGAAGTGACGAGTTGTCCCAAATGGGGCTTGCCGTGCCTTCTGTCACAAAAATATTCATGGGCTTAAAGAAAAAAGGCATTCCTGTGAATCCCGGCGTTTTTACGGTGGAGCAGGGAAAACAAGAGCTTATGAAACTCCTTCCCAAAGGAGGTACTCTATGATTAAAGACATCACGATCGGGCAATATTTCCCCTTTGGTTCCCTCATTCACCGACTGGATGCAAGAACAAAATTGCTTTTGACCATGGCGTATGTGGTGATTATTTTCATCGTAGGAAATTTCATCTCTCTGGGTTTTTTGACTGTGTCCTTATTGCTTTATCTCGCGTTCACAAAAGTACCTGCCAAAATCTATCTGAAAGCGTTGAAGCCCATCGTTCCATTTATTTTGATTACGGCAATACTAAATATTTTTTATGTGGAAGGCACCGAAGTCTTTCAGTTTTATTTTCTGAAAATAACACAAGAAGGACTCATCCGATCCGCATTTGTTGCCATCCGTATTTTATTGTTGATTACAGCAAGCTCTGCACTGACCTATACCACCTCCCCCACAGAGCTGACAGATGCCATCGAACGTCTGTTGAAGCCTCTGAACAGGCTTCATGTGGATACCCACACCTTTGCCATGATGATGACGATCGCCCTTCGGTTTATTCCCACCCTGATTGAGGAAACCGATAAAATTATGAATGCACAAAAGGCTAGGGGTGCAAACATTGACACAGGTAGCTTCCTCAAGCGCATCAAGGCGTTGATTCCGATCCTGATTCCGCTTCTTGTTTCCTCCTTTCGTCGTGCCAAGGAACTGGCGGATGCGATGGAATGCCGCTGTTACAGCGG
>MKRK01000210.1:1015-3964 GCA_001896915.1 Clostridiales bacterium 43-6 | reverse complement strand
TGTCATTGTGTTGAATTTTTATTTCAAAGGAAATGTCCTATGATCAGATATAAGGTTACCCTCTGCTTTATCGGCACGAACTACCACGGCTGGCAGGTTCAGAAAAATGCTGTGGCGATTCAGCAGGTTTTACAGGACAAGCTGCAAATTCTCCTCGGCACCCGCCCGGGTATCTCCGGCTGCAGCAGAACAGATACAGGCGTACACGCCAATATGTATTGTTTTCATATGGATTTAGACAGCGAAAAAGACGAAAATAAGCTGTTATATTCCATGAATGCACTGCTTCCTCGGGATATCGCCGTGAAATCCGTCGAAAAAGCCGGGGAAGGGTTTCATGCCAGATATTCTGTTGTCACAAAAGAATATATCTACAAAATCTGGAACGGCAGAGTGAGAAATCCTTTTTATGAGGGATTGTCCATCCACATCCGTCAACCTCTGGATATGGAAAAGATGAAAGAAGCATCATACTATTTCCTGGGAAAACATGATTTTTCTGCCTTTTGCTCGGCAGGTTCTGATGTTCTTGACACCACCCGTGAAATAAAAACGCTGAAGATAACAAAAGAAGAAGATTTGGTAACGATAACGGTAGAAGCAGACGGATTTTTATACAATATGGTACGGATCATTGTCGGCACGCTGCTTTTTGTGTCGGAAGGCAAAATAAAGCCCGGCGACATTCCTGATATCATAGCATCCAAGAACCGCAGAAAAGCAGGAAAAACAGCTCCTGCCAAAGGGCTTACTCTCAATCATATCCATTACTGAAGAAAGGGCGGTCGATATGGCTGAATATAAAAAAACAGGGCGAACCGGCCGCAGGAAATCAGCAGCCCTTAAAATGGAACAAGAAAATAAAGAACTGGAACAGGCAGTCAACAAAAACCACAGACGAAAAAAAAACCATCTGAAGGTCGTAAAAGTAAAAAAACCAAGCAAGCTGAAGCCCGTTGTCATTCTTTTACTGATCCTTCTGGTATCTTATTTGTTTTTATATTATAATGCAAAAGCGCCCACAGGGCTTGTGGAATGGGCACAGTCAAGCATCGCTCTCATGGGGGAGGGCAAGGGCTTTCCCCAAACCGTCTCCGGCGGTTCTTTGCAAAATATTTATTCGGGTGAAAACCAAATTCTTATATTGTCAGAAACCACGCTGGCGTCTTATAATCATAACGGAAAGCTTGTGTATAACCGTCAGCATGGCTATGCAAATCCGGTGGTGGAAACCTCAAAGAGCCGTACCCTGATCTATGACAGAGCCGGCAAATCCTATCGGATTGAAAATCCGGACAGAACGTTGACCAGCGGCAAATGCGATAATGTGATATTGGCCGGTTCCATTGGTGACAACGGCACGTATGCTTTCATCAACCGTTCCCGGGGTTACACAGCGGAATTTACTGTATACAGCAAGGATTTTAAACCAATTTATAAATGGTCTTCCGCCGGAAGTCAGCTGGGCTGTATTTCGGTCAGTCCTACAGGGAAACAGGTTGCGGTAGCAGCGATTGATGCTGAATCCGCAGAGTTTAAGTCAGAACTGCTGATTTTTGACCTGTCTAAAACAGAACCCATATCCAAAACAGTGTTTACAAAGGAATTTATCACTTCGGTCAATTTCGTTGATAAAAGCAATATTTCGGTAATAACAGACAAACAATTCATCCGGGTGAAGAATGACGGAAGTGGAAAAAAAGAATATTCTTTTGGAGACAGCACTCTCCGCAAGCCCTCTGTTCAGCCGAAAGAGGGGACACTCATTTGCTTGTCTGCCAACAATGACGACGCCATGAACCAAATACTGATGTTCAAAGACAACGGTGAAAAAATCTGCGATTTTAATTTTAATAAAAAATTAATCAGTGCGGATATCTTTCATGATACAATTTACATATTGTCGCAAAATGAATTATTTTCATATAATTTAAAAGGTACACAGTTAAAGCGCTGGGAAGTCAGTGCAGACGCAACAAAAGTAAAAGCTCAGCCGAAAGGTGTTGCAGTGTTATTTTCCGAGTCAATAAATATTTTAAAGTAATTTTTAGGTATTCTTGCCTATAGATTAATAATATGCTATACTGTATAAAAATTTGGGATATCAATAAAGGAGAATCTGTATGAGTATTGTTTTGGACGCTCTTTTGGTTTTAATCGTTTTATTCTACATCTGGCGGTCTGCCAAGAGGGGTTTTGTGCGCACCATCATAGAAATGGTGGGCTATATCCTGTCCTTGGTTGTGGCATTCTCAGCTGCAGGCTATTTATCCGGTCAGATTTACGAAAGCTTTGTAAGACCCTCCATTGTCAAATCCATTGAGGCAAATCTCAACGATTATGACGGGAACAATGTATCCAACATCTTAAACAGCGTACGAAACAACATTCCTTCCTATATGCTTACTGCAGCCAACTATGATACCAATGTGGAAAGCGTGGTTGCTGAAGAAATTCAAAAATCAAAAGGTCAGGCAAAGGAATCCGCCATTGCCATCGCAGACACACTGGCAAAACCGGCTATGATCTATATTTTAAGAATTATTTTAATTTTCGTGTTGTTTACCATTCTCATGTTCCTTGTCCGATTCCTTGCAAAATCCATTAACCGTGTGTTTAATTTGCCGATTTTGGGTACAGCCAACCAAATTCTCGGTGGGGTTCTAGGCATTGTGAAAGGCGCCGTAGTGGTGATACTCCTATGTGCCCTCATCTCGATTTCAATAAAATTATTTGGCGACCAAGGGTTTATTAATCAGGATATCGTGAATAATACATATCTGTATCGCTATATCGTTGATTTCTTTGCTCCGTTTATCCCCTAGCAAATCGGCCATAGAAAAAGGAAGTGCCATGATTGAAAAAGGTTGTTACAATTCCAAATATACTGTCGTTTGTCAGGATTTTATTGATCCCGATTTTTATCGTGTTTTATTTCGATAAGAGTTT
>MKRK01000210.1:0-1002 GCA_001896915.1 Clostridiales bacterium 43-6 | reverse complement strand
GTCTGGGCAGCGGTCATTCTGCTGATCTCCGGTGCCACCGATGTACTGGACGGCATCATTGCCCGCAGCTTTAATATGATTTCATCCTTTGGGAAATTCATCGACCCCGCGGCGGATAAACTGACACAGGGTGCGGTTGTGGTTTGCCTGTCTGTGAATCATCCTGTGATTGTTCCTTTGCTTGTTTTGTTTTTTGCAAAAGAATTCACCATGCTACTGGCTTCCATTCAGCTGTTCAAAATCGGTCTGAGACCATCGGAATCCAAATGGTGGGGTAAGATGGCGACTGTCGTATTTTATCTCATCATGCTTGTGATATTGGTAGCTGATGCGATGGAATGGCAGCTTGCCATGGAGTTTATCATCACTATGGTGGTGATCGCTTCCATCAGCATATTGTTTTCATTGTTTAATTATTACCCCATTTTCAAGGACATTCAAACAGGAAAATACGATATGGAAGCAGAGAAAAAGATAAAAACCCCTCAAAAGAAATAAGGAGAAAATTGTTTATGAAGTTATGCACCAGATGCAACAAACGGCCAGCCGTCGTTTTTATTACACGTGTGGAAGGGGATAAATCATTTCCGGAAGGTTTATGTCTGACATGTGCCAAGGAGCTTGGCATCAAGCCAATCAACGATATGATAGAAAGCCTGAATATTCCCCAAGAGGATCTGGAGGCAATGACGGAGGAGATCATGTCACTCATGCCCGGCGGAGACAACGAAGATAAGCTGGACAAAGAGGATTTTGAAGACTTTGAGCCCGGTGGTGCGGCAACCTTCCCTTTTTTACAAGGGTTATTCGGCAAGGATGGCAAAGCCGGTGAGGAGGGTGCAAAAACCACCGAAACCATCAATGAAAAACCGAAGAAAAAGGAAAAGACACGCAAACGCAAGTACTTAGACGGTTATTGCACGAATTTGACGGGCAGAGCCAAAGCAGGTCAGCTGGACAGAATTATCGGCAGAGACAAGGAACTGTATCGAGTGATACAAA
>MKRK01000209.1:9088-9156 GCA_001896915.1 Clostridiales bacterium 43-6 | reverse complement strand
CACTGACCGTATGGAGGGTGGACAAAACAAGATGCCCTGTTTCCGCCGCCGAAATGGCAGTGGAGATG
>MKRK01000209.1:5776-8993 GCA_001896915.1 Clostridiales bacterium 43-6 | reverse complement strand
AATCTCCCGCTGATTGACGATACAGCGGTTGTGCTTATGTAGATATTCGATGGGATCCTCCAGTGTTAAAATATGACCTCGTTTGTTGTTGTTGATATAATCAATGATGGAGGCCAGTGTGGTGGATTTACCGCTTCCCGTCAGCCCCGTAACCAAAATAAGCCCTCTGGGCTTCATGGCCAGTTCTTTAATAATAGGAGGCAGTCCCAGCTTGTCAATGGTGGGCACACTGCTTGCCAGAATACGCATGACCACAGAATACGTTCCGCGCTGCTTAAACACGTTCACGCGAAATCTGCCAAGCCCCAGTATGGCATAGGCAAAGTCCGATTCTCCGTTTTGTTCCAGCTCTGTCGCATGCTCCTCTTTGGTAATGGAATAACACAGGGTTTTCGTTTCGATGGGTGTCAGGGGAGTGTAGCCTTCCAGCGGTGTGATTTGACCGTCAATTCTTACAATGGGCGGCACCCCTACCGTCAGATGAATGTCTGAGCCTTTGAGTTCTACGGCTGTTTGTAATATCGTTCCTATGTTCAGTTCCACGTTTGTGACCGTCCTTTCAGGGAGAAGATCCCTTTGACCGTGTCCAATATCAATCGGTATCTGATAAGAACCGTATCAAAGTCCTTGTGTGATTAGCTGATGCTGTAGGTTACCTTGATCAGTTCCTCGATTGTGGTGATTCCGCCCAGAACAAGCTCTGCACAATTGTCCCGCAGAGAAGTTGTCCCGTTTTTGATCGCCTCTTTACGGAGCTGTTCTGCCGTCGCTCTGGCATCTACCAGTTCCCGCATCTCACGGTTCATCAGCAGGATTTCGTGAATGCCGATACGTCCCTTGTAGCCGGTGTTACCGCAGCTGGTACAGCCTGTTCCTTTGTATAATGTAATATCTTCTTCTAAATGCAAAAAATTCAGTTCGCTTTTCGGCGGGGTATATGAGGTTTTGCATTTGGTGCAAATTCTTCTGACCAGCCGCTGTGCCACCACGCCCACGAGGGAGGCCGATACCAAAAACGGCTCAATGCCCATATCGACCAGTCTTGATACGGTGGAGGCCGCATCGTTGGTATGGATGGTGGACAGCACCAGATGTCCTGTGATGGATGCTCTGACCGCAATTTCTGCCGTTTCCGCATCTCTGATTTCGCCCAGCATGATAATATCCGGATCCTGACGCAGAATGGAGCGAAGACCGGCAGCAAAGGTGAGTCCTGCTTTTGTGTTGATTTGAACCTGATTGATGCCCGCCATTCGGAATTCTACCGGATCCTCAACCGTAATGATGTTTTCAGAGGGTCGGTTCAGCTCGTTGAGAATGGTGTATAGTGTAGTGGATTTACCGCTTCCGGTGGGACCCGACACAAGAATGATTCCGTTGGGGTTTTTGATCATCGAATCAAACATATCGGAATTCGCTTTGGTAAAGCCCAGTTTTTCTCTGGATAAAAGGCTTCCCTTTCCGCCCAAAATCCGGATGGTTATTTTTTCTCCGTTTACCGTGGGCAAAACCGACAGACGCAAATCGATTGCCTGTCCGCCAAAGACAACCTGTGCTCTTCCGTCCTGGGGGATTCGTTTCTCGGCAATGTCCAGATCGCTCATAATTTTCAGACGTGTGGTAACGGCGGCATGGGCTGATTTTGTAATGGTCAGCTGTTCATACAAGACACCGTCGATACGAAAGCGGATGCGGACCAGATTTTCCATGGGTTCGATGTGGATGTCGCTGGCGCGGGCATTGATGGCCTGATTGATGATGAGGTTCACCAGCCTGACAATCGGCGCATTGTCCACATTTTCGTTGATACTTTCGCTTAGCTCGGCAACGTCCTCAATGGTATATTCCTTGTTGATGTCCTGAACTGCCTCATCCGTCTGGGTTGCTTCGTAAAGTTTGATGATGGTGTTTTTGATGTCGGCCTTGGTGGCTAGCACCGGCTTGACCTGCAGCTTGGTGTAAAACTTCACCTCATCCAGCGCACGGTAGTTCATAGGGTCTGAAATGGCAACATAAAGATTTTTCCCGTCCTTCGAAACCGGTACAAGATTGTGTTCCTTCGCAATCTCGGCGGTGATCAGCGATGCAACCTCCGGAGGGATTTCTATGGTAAACAGCTCATAAAAAGGGATCCGAAAACGGTATTCCAACGCTTTCATCAGCTGTTCCTCTGTAATATAGCCCTGGGCGATTAAAATATCACCCAGCTTTTCTTCGGGATTTTCCTCGTGCCTTTGTAATGCTGTGTTCAGTTGCTCCTGGGTGATAATATTGGTGTTGACCAACAATTCGCCCAATGGAACGTTGTTGATATTCAAAGCACTCACCTTCCCTCATAATATAAATTAATATTAACATATTTCTTCTTTTCTAACAATATTTTTTTATTAACTATTGCTTAAAACAGTGTATTATTTTATAATAACCTTATAATTATTTGCCATTCTTTCAATTGCAAATGTCTTTTTCCGGGCGGCATACAAAATGTAGTGATTGGACATGCCGTTTTCCTGAGCTGCAGAAAAATTCCACACGCTCAAATATTACAAAAGGAATGAACCATACTATGACTGAACTCATTTTGCCCTTTGCTTTTCTATTCGGCATTTCCATCGGCAGCTTTCTCAATGTTCTCATTTATCGTATCCCCAACGAAATGGGAGTGATGAAGGGTTCTTCTTTTTGTCCGAACTGCAGCCATTCCTTGCAGTGGTCTGATCTCGTGCCTGTGGTCAGCTTTATCGTTTTGCTGGGCAAATGCCGGTACTGCAAAAAATCAATCAGCTTTCGCTATCCCTTTGTGGAGCTTCTGACCGGGATTTTATTCACCCTATGCTTTTGGGTATACGGTTTTTCCCTCTATGCCTTCGTATTCTGTGTGGTGTCAGCCTGTCTGGTCAGCCTCACTTTCATTGATATCGACGAAACCTACATTCCCGACCGGTTCCATGTTATCATTTTTTTGTGCGGTCTTGTTCTGCTCGTTTTTACAGGAGAGCTTTCCCTGTGGGACAGGCTCATCGGGCTTGTGTGCATCAGCGCTCCCCTCTATGCCCTTTCTCGGCTGACGGGGGGGATCGGCGAGGGAGACGTGAAGCTGTTTGCGGCCTGCGGCATTCTGCTTGGCTGGAAGCTGATTTTGCTCACGATGCTTTTTGCTTCTGTGGCTGCGGCTCTTGTGGGCGTTATTCTGATGATTACCAAACAAGCGGACAGA
>MKRK01000209.1:5329-5768 GCA_001896915.1 Clostridiales bacterium 43-6 | reverse complement strand
CATTCCCTTCGGTCCCTATATTGCGGCGTCAGTTGCGGTTTCTTTTCTTGTGGGAAATAACCTCATCGAGTGGTATTTGGAAATACTTCACATATGAACGACCGTTTCCATATAATTTTTGCGTCATTTGTGAATTATTTCGGTCGTTTTATTGACATGTCCCACTTCAATTACTATAATGAAAGCAAGACGGAAAACTCTTTTTAAAACCGATATTTTCTGCGATTTACGGAGGTGGACAGCTTGAACATTTTAAGAAAAAAAGACGGAAACACTCTCGTTTGGGTGCTGTGTTTATTCACAGTAGTCATGATTTTATCAACAGCCCTATTCTCCATGCTCTATGTTTCGGAAAGCACCACACAGGTCGCCGCCAATGCGCAGCAGGCATACTTCACGGCAAAATCGGCCATCAGCACCACGGTTGAATACATCAAAA
>MKRK01000209.1:2281-5177 GCA_001896915.1 Clostridiales bacterium 43-6 | reverse complement strand
CACCCCCGTCCACCCCTGTTTATTCCGGCATCATCCCCACCGACAATGTGTTTTATGTGGACGGCGACAGCGGCTTTAACACCTGTAACCTGATCGGCAACGCTTATGTCAACGGAAAATTCACCTTTTCCAACGGCAGCAAGGTAACCGGTCGAGTGATTGCCCGCAGCGATGTAACCTTCACCGGGGGCACCCATTCCACCAGTGAGCTGATCTGTTTCGGCAATGTATCCATGTCCGGAGGAGGGCGGGTCGAGGGTGACCTGATGCTGAAAGGCAGCGGGACAATGGGAAACGGTGCTTATGTAGGCGGCAACGTTTATGCGGAAAAGGGATTTACCTATAACGATGGTACCATCGGCAAAGATTTATATTCAAAAAACTATCTGAACCTAAACGGCGGACGTGTCTATGGCAATGCGTATGCCAACGGGAACTTCTCCTTGGCGGGCGGAAATGTGAGCGGAAACGTAAAAACCAACGGTTATCTGACCGTCACAGGCGGTGCCTATGTAAACGGGAACGCGAGCAGCGACAGCTACATGACCATTTCAAACGGCACCATCAACAGAAACGCCGCCACGGGAACCTCCGCCACCTTATCCTGGGGTGGAAAAATATATGGAAATCTGACCTATTACGGCAGCTTCTCAAAACCGGATTACTCCAATCTAGTCAGCGGAACCGTTACCAAGCTCTCCGATCCCTATGTCCCCCCGACCACACCGGACCAGCTCATTCCTCTCCGGGATTTTACCCCCTACATCGGACCGGTACTGCCGATTATCAGCCTAGAAAAAGAGCCTACGGATCCGCCGCCCTATTCCAATTACACCATCACCGGCAGCGGTAAGATTACGACCGCCTTTATCAACACTCTGAAATCCCATTCTTACGGAACAACCATCCGGATTAATGCAGATACAAAAGACATTGTACTGTTGCTGGATAATACGAATTTCGATACCGGTAACGGTCTCAAATTTGAAGTCGTCGGCAATTATAATGTATTTATTTATCTGAAGGGTAATGTTCAGTTTAACCTGACCAGCAATCAGTATTTCGGAATGTACCCCAGAGGAAACAATCCGAAGCTGTTTATCATCGGGGACGGAACGGGAACCCAAGCCATCAACCTGACGAACAATTCCGAGCTGGATGCCTGTGTTTATATGCCCAAAGGTTCCTTTTTTGCAGACGGTTCCCCACTGACCACCTATAAATTCATAGGCTCCTGCACCGTCAAAACCGTAACCATCAACAGCAATGTTTCTGTTTTTTACAGCAAACCCATCATAAAAGATACTCCTTTGGAAATCCTCAACATCAGCCCTCCGGCGGAAGCCGTGACAACAACCACCGTTGCCGGATCTGTGTCCTGGGAACTGGAAAGCTGGTCGAACTGATGAAACACACCCATCATCGCAATCATAAAAAGGGCATGACATTGGTCGAGGCCGTGGTGAGCATTGCCTTGTTCCTCATTGTCGGTCTTTTTGTCTGCACCATTTTCTTATTCATCGGACTGATGCTGAACCGAACAGCTGCCCAAAAACAGACGGTCTTCAATGCGGCCGGGGGCGTGGAACAAAAAGCAGGCAACCAAAGCCCTCCGGCAGAAGATGTCACCATAGCAGAAACCACCACGAATTTTCAGGTTCAGTTCGGAACCTCTCCGATTACGGCAAACGGGAATTTAATCAACGGGAAAAACGGAGATGCTGAATACAAATATTTTGTACCCAATTCATGACCGGGAAGGGACTGGCACCATGAAACAACACAAAAACGGATTTACCCTCATTGAGCTTATCGTTACCCTCGCCATTACCGTTCTTATTTTGGGTGTCATATTGAGCATGTTTTCCTTTATGACCAATTCAAACAAGGACGTAAACGACAATCTCAATATCCAGTCAACCGCACAGAATATTGTGGAGACCGTCAAGTCCGAGCTGCAAAATGCCAGCCAAGTCACATTGAGCACCAACTTAGTCCCCGGCACGGGACTGGACGGTGAATATTATATTTTTCAAAGAAATAATATTTTGTATAAAAAGGTCGGACAAGCAAGCGAAACTCCCATTTCCGCTTCGTCGGAAATTCTCTGCAACATGACATTTACAAAAAGCGGAAACATTCTTGGGATTACCGTAAACATGCTGAAAAGCGGTGCTTCTGTCTATAAGCTGTCAACCACAGTCTTTATCAACAATCTGGAGCATGCACCTGCCACAACTGCTATCGTAACCGAGGTTCTTACGGGCAACTCTCTCACATACAGCAAACGAATCAAATCACTGAAATATGTGCAATCCTTAATCGTCACCAGTAGTACGGACCTGATCACCGAGAACAACGGTGAGTTGCAGATGGGGGTCAGCGTCCTTCCGGTTGATGCTACGAATAAAAATATTTATTGGTCTGTCAAAGCCGGAACCGGCAACGCAGCCATAAGCCCCACCGGAAAATTAAAAGCGCTTCGAAACGGAACGGTTACGGTGGTTGCCACCACTGCAGACGGATCGGCCATTTCCGCCTCTAAGATCATCACCATGTCCAATCAGACCGTCAAAGCCACCGATTTGGTCGTTCAACCTTCCAGCCAGCTGATCTACGGACCCGGTTCGATCACAATTAGTGCTTTTGCCCTTCCCCAGGACACATCAAACAGAGCCATCAGCTGGTCTTTGGACAGCTATGAAAACGCCTATTTTGAAATCATTAATTTCCGACAAATCAAGCTGTATTCCAGAGGCCTGACCAACATGTCTGTCATCGTCACTGCCAAAACCACTGACGGTACCAACATTGTAAAAACCGTAGAAATATTGATGGTACCTTATACCGCTTCTACACAGGAACCTTAACCGACAAGCGTCTTTCCCGTCAACGA
>MKRK01000209.1:0-2122 GCA_001896915.1 Clostridiales bacterium 43-6 | reverse complement strand
TAATCCACATGGTAAAATCATTGTCATCGCCACATCGCTGTCATCGTCGTCTCCCGGATTACCATTCGTAAAGGTAGGGGCTGATGTTTTTTCCGTGGTTGTTTGTTCCTCTGTCGTCACGGGAATGATGGTGATTTCACCTTTTGTTGTTTTCATAACAAACTTGGTGGTTTTGGCTGATGTTCCCTGCCGGGCAGTGGTAATGGCTGTGACTGTATTCCCACTGGCATCTGTTTTCACCGTTGTCGGTGGTGGCGTTGTCGTCGGATCCCCTACCACACTGATTTTTGTCGCTTCAAATTTGATAGGAAAATTATTTTCCATTTCAAAATCAGTAGCAGTTGGCGACTTGGGTTCAAAGGTTGCATCTCCCATAGGAGCGTCAGGTCTCGCCCGGAAGTTCAACGACAGAATTTTTTTCTGGTCTTTTGTTATGGGGCTTTGTGAGGTTGACGTAAAATCGTCTATATACATGACATACAAAAAATCTTTATTCATGGAGGTTTCTATCTCGCCCAGATAGGAATCATTTAGTTTATTTTTGATAAACGGTGTAACCGATAAAAATTCCAGACGGGTTGTGTCATAATATAGGGTGAAATCAAACACGGAGACATCTTTTCCGGTATTGTTGTCAAATTCCAGATTTAACCGAACAACCTCACCGGCTTTTACGGTTTTTGATGATGGCTCCAAGCTCATAACCAGTTGCCCTGCGGCGGATGCCGTTACAAAAAACGCTGACAGTAAGCATAAAACCACTAGGAACGCAATTAATCTTTTCATTATTAAAATCGTGTCCTTTCTTTGGTTTCTTACCCATAAGGGTAAGAACATCTTGAAAATGGAATATTTTTATTGTATACCAAAACATCCTGTTTGTCCATATGAAATATTTCTACTGATATTGATATTTCTCTTTTCCCTCAGCGTTGACCCGATACAATATCTCCTTGTCATCAAAGAAATAGATCAGCTTGCCGTCCGTTCCGAAGCATGTCGCTTTTTGGTCATTGACCTTTTTGCTGTCTTCGGTTTTATCCAAATCCTTATGATATATCCCATCGGCCCCATTATATAGGATGTGATTGTTTAACACCACAAACCGATCTGTCACCGCAAGCTTGGCGGGAGGATCCCCAACATTTCCCCCTTGGGAATAAACCGCACCTTTTGACAGGTAGAAAATATGGGTTCCGTCCATCATAAATTTATCAATTTCCATATTGATTTGCATATCCGTCACCTGAAGATTGTCAATCCGCAGTCGATACAGCCTGCTGTCCTGCCCGATATAATAAACAAAATAGTTATAAATTGCGAAGACCTTGTCTGTTTTCACGTCCATCCGATAGGTTTTCCCGCCGGCTACTTTCGCTTTGCAAAGACTGTTTTCCTTGTCCAGATAAAATACAAACCCGCCTTTTATTAAGGGAAACTTGGCATAATCCAATATGATTTTTCTGTCTGTCCCGTTTTTATTGACAGAAACCAGCCTTACTCCCTCGGTGAAATAATAGCGGTTATTCACTACCTGCAAAAACCCGTTGCCCTGCTCGGACAGTACCGCCTGGTCATCTCCGTTGACCGAAAGCCGTTTCACGATCCCCTTTTTTCCGGGCTTTGCATATAAAATGTATCCGTTGTCCTCCAGGATTTCACCCTGTTCCATCAGATTCACCGAATAATTTCCTGCCGTAATCGCCGAAACATCCGATTTGGTTGCAGAAAGAATGAATCCGATTGCTACAAGAAGACAAAGAACGAACCCGACAAAGGATATTACGATCGTCTTTTCACTTTTTTTCATAGTAAGGAGCAGGATGCACCATCCGCTGATCAAAACTCTGCCGGACAGCAGTCATCACTATGCCCATGTCCCACCTTTCTTAATTGTATCTGAAAAGCATGCATGTATTCGTTCATGCTTGCTCTGTTTTCACAACACCGTTCTTCCCGATGTCTGACAGTGCTTTCCGATACCGTTCCTCGTCACAAATCTCACACAGCGGCATCAGCACGAACGCCCGCTCCATCATTCTGGGATGGGGGATTTGCAGCTGGGGCGAATTCACTGTTACATCATCATAGGTCAGAATGTCAATATCAATGTTCCGCGGAC
>MKRK01000208.1:5322-5664 GCA_001896915.1 Clostridiales bacterium 43-6 | reverse complement strand
AACAAGAAAAATGTATTGCCTGCGGAAGCTGCGCAATTATGTGTCCCGATTCTGTAATTACTGTAGAAAGATTATAATGGAGGTAGGTTAATTATGGCTAAAGTATTGATGAAAGGTAATGAAGCTGTCGGAGCTGCCGCAATTAAGGCAGGATGTAAATATTTTTTCGGATATCCAATAACCCCATCCAGCGAAATTCCTGAATATATGTCAAAAGCATTGCCTGAGGCAGGCGGAGTGTTTTTACAGGCGGAAAGTGAAGTTGCCGCAATTAATATGGTTTACGGAGCAGGCGGAGCAGGAGCAAGATGCATGACCGCATCCTCAAGCCCCGGAATTTCA
>MKRK01000208.1:4306-5222 GCA_001896915.1 Clostridiales bacterium 43-6 | reverse complement strand
TGCACCTGCAAGCATACAGGAAATAGTTGACTATGTTATATTGGCTTTTGACAAAGCAGATTATTACAGAAATCCGGTTCTTATAGCAGCTGACGGAATGATAGGTCAGATGATGGAAGCTGTTGAATTTAAAGAATCAGAACATACAGATTTACCTCCTAAGGATTGGGCTACTGTAGGAACAGGTGGAAAAAGAAAACCCAACATTATAAACTCAGTGTATCTGGAGGCTGAAACACTTCAGGCACACAACAAGAACTTAGAGAATAAGTTCAAAATGATGGAAGAAAAAGAAGTTCTTTATGAAGCATTCGGTCTGGAAGATGCAGAGGTTGTGCTGGTGGCATACGGAACAACTTCAAGAATAGTAAAGACTGCCATTAAGCAGGCTGAGAAAAAAGGAATAAAGGTTGGTATGGTAAGACCTATTACTATATGGCCGTTCCCATATGATGTATTCAAGACTATAGGCAGCAGCGCAAAGGGTGTGCTTGCAGTTGAAATGAGCCAGGGACAGATAATGGATGATGTTAAAATTGCCGTTGAGGGAAGACAGCCTGTGTATTTTAATGGTACACAGGGCGGTATGGTTCCTACACCGGCAAGCATACTGGCAGATATTGAAAAAATTGCGGGAGGTACTAAATAATGACAATTGTATATGAAAAATCAAAAGGATTAACCGATACACCTTTTCATTATTGCCCAGGTTGCACTCATGGAGTTATACATAAACTGGTAGCTGAATCGTTGGTTGAGCTTGGAGTTTTGGATGATACAATAGGAGTTGCACCGGTAGGATGTTCGGTTCTGGCATATAACTATTTCAACTGTGATATGCAGGAAGCTGCCCACGGAAGAGCTCCGGCAGTTGCAACAGGAATAAAAAGAGTACATCCTGACAAGGTTGTGTTTG
>MKRK01000208.1:3774-4289 GCA_001896915.1 Clostridiales bacterium 43-6 | reverse complement strand
CTTGCTTCAATAGGTACTGCAGAAATTGTTCACGCAGCTCACAGAGGCGAGAAAATAACTACAATATTTGTAAACAACGCAATATATGGTATGACGGGCGGACAAATGGCCCCGACAACATTGGTTGGTCAGAAAACAACAACGTCACCGATGGGAAGAGACGAAGCTCTTAGTGGCAAGCCTATAAGAATGGCGGAGCTGCTTGCTACAATAGACGGAGCCAAGTTTGTTGAAAGAGTGTCTGTTGATACTCCAGCAAACATCAGAAAGGCTAAAAAGGCAATAAAAAAGGCATTTGAATGTCAGTTAAAGGGAGAAGGCTTTGCCATAGTGGAGGTGTTGTCAACCTGTCCGACAAACTGGGGTCTGACTCCTGTAAGTGCATTGGAATGGCTGAGAGATAATATGATTCCATATTATCCGTTAGGAAACTTCAGAGATTTTGAGGAGGGTAAATAACATGGAAGAAAAAGTAATAATGGCCGGTTTTGGAGGCCAGGGTATTATGGCTATCG
>MKRK01000208.1:3302-3731 GCA_001896915.1 Clostridiales bacterium 43-6 | reverse complement strand
TACATGGATGCCTTCCTACGGACCTGAAATGAGAGGCGGAACAGCAAACTGTGCAGTCGTGGTATCTGATGACTCTGTAGGCTCACCGCTTATTTCCAAAGATGGAACGGCAGCAATAGCAATGAACTTACCTTCAATGATAAAATTTGAAAAAGAGCTGGTTCCAGGCGGAAAACTAATCATCAATAAATCTCTTATAGATGTTAAACCAACAAGAAATGATTTGGATGTTTACTATGTTTCTGCAAATGAGCTGGCACTGGAGTTAGGAAACGGCAAGGTTGCAAATATGGTAATGCTTGGTGCATATATAGAGCTGACAAAGGTTGTTGAAGTTGAATCTATCCTTAAAGCATTTTTAAAGGTGTTCGGCGAAAACAAGACAGACCTTATTCCTCTTAACAAGGAAGCTCTGGCAAAAGGTGCAGA
>MKRK01000208.1:256-3205 GCA_001896915.1 Clostridiales bacterium 43-6 | reverse complement strand
TCTCTATGGTTTTATTACAATATTAAAAATAATTATTACTATGGCTTTTCCACGAATGATTAGGAGGAATTATGGATATTGCTATTAATTTGATCGGCGGCCTTGGTCTGTTCCTGTTTGGAATGAGCTACATGGGTGAAGGGTTGCAAAAAGCTGCCGGAAGCAAGATGAAGGATATTTTGGCTGCCTTGACAAGCAACAAGCTTATGGGAGTGCTTGTGGGGGCGCTGGTTACGGGAGTTATTCAGAGCAGCAGCGCCACAACCGTTATGGTCGTTGGTTTTGTAAATGCCGGACTGATGAATTTAAACCAGGCTGTGGGAATTATAATGGGAGCAAATATAGGTACTACCGTTACTGCTTTCCTTGTATCTTTGAACATAACGAAGGTGGCCACGCTTATGGTTGGCGTTGGAATGGTCATGTACTTAGCTGCCAAGAGGAAAAAGGTTAAGAGTATAGCCGAGGTTATCATAGGATTCGGTATTTTATTTATAGGAATGAATTTCATGGGTAAAGCAATGGATCCGTTGAAATCAAACCCTGAATTTGCTGGACTTATTACTAAGTTTGATAATCCGTATTTAGGTATCCTTGCCGGATTTGTAATGACGGCAATTCTTCAAAGCAGCAGCGCCACAACAGGCTTGCTTATAGCTGTGTCTGCTACAGGTGTCATCACATTCAATCAGGCGTATCCGATAATTTTCGGGCAAAATATCGGCACCTGTGTGACAGCTATGTTATCGGGTATAGGAGCAAATAAAACAGCTAAGAGGGCTGCTGTTATACATCTCTTGTTTAATATGACAGGTACATTATTGTTCATGCTTGCGCTCAGAGCTCCGGTGCAATGGATTATTTACGAGATTGTACCAACCTATGTTCCGCGTCAGATTGCTGCAGGACACATATTTTTCAATATAATAAATGTGGTGATATTATTTCCGTTTTCAAACTTGCTCGTTAAGGCGTCTGAATATATTGTCAGAGATGATGGAAGCGAAAATGCTCATATTACAAAATATATTGATGAGAGAATCCTGGTTACACCATCAATTGCTTTAACTCAAACAACAAAGGAAATTCTTCATCTTGGGAATATGGTATATGAGCAATTTGATACAGCTGTAAAGGCATTTTTTGAAAACAAAGAAGAGCTTTCATATAAGGTGTTTGATGCTGAAAAAAAAGTAAATGAACTAAGTAAGCTTATTTTGGAATACTTGGTAAAGTTGGATAAGGAATCTTTGACTAACTATGAAAAAGATAAGTTGGTTGTTCTCATGAATGTGCTGAACGACATAGAAAGAGTCGGGGATCACGCTGACAATGTAGGAGAGCTTGCATTATACAAAATCGAAAACAAAGTCAGTTTTTCAGATACTGCAAATCAGGAAATTGAAAAGATGTTCTACGATACTATGAGCGTGTACAAGCTGTCATTAAATGCAATCAAGACCATTGAATGGAAGGATTGTGAAAGAGTAATAGAAGATGACAAGAAAATTGATGTTATGTATAAGAATTTGCGTAAAAATCATATTGAGAGATTAAACAACTATATTTGCGAACCAAGTGCCGGAATAATATTCCTTGATTTAATAGGAAATCTTGAAAGAATAGGTGACCATTCATCCAATATTGCAGAGTTAATAATTGAAGCGCTTGCCCAACAAAATAAAAAATAAAATTCAAGAGAGGTGTGCCGGAAAGGCGCCTCTCTTTTCACGTGATTGCATCGCCCATTATTCGGATTGACAGGGTTGTGTAAGTGTTATAATATGAATATTGTAAAAATAAGAATATGCGCAAGAAGTATAATTGAGCATGTTTATCCGGTGATATTATGAAACAAAAAATTATTGAAATTGCTAAATCAATAGGTATTGACGAAATAGGCTTTACATCTGTTATGGATTACAGTTATCTTGATCAATTTTTGCGCCGCAGGGAACGCATGGGTTACAGCTGTGAGCTTGAAGAGCAGGATATAAGCAAGAGACTTGATGTAAGGAATATTTTTCCCGAGTGCAGAAGCATAATAGCAATAGCGGTTCCCTACGGAGCGGGATACAAAAAGCCCGCATCAAACAACAAGGGATTGCTTAGTATTTCTTCCTATGGTGAGGATTACCATAAAAAAGTAAGAAATGTATTGAGCGGTATTGCGAAAGAAATAGAAAAGCTCATAGACTTCAAATATAAAATATGTGTTGACACTTCTCCTCTCATAGACAGAGAAATATGCAAGAATGCAGGAATAGGAAGTTACGGAAAAAATACTCTTCTTATTAACGAGAAATACGGCTCCTTTATAAATATAGGCTACCTGCTGACGGATTTGGAATTGGAATGTGACAATAAGAGCGGCAATGATGATATATGCGGAAGCTGCAGCATATGTGTGAAAAGCTGTCCCAACGGCGCGATATTTGAGGGCGGAGGAATAAATGCGAGAAAGTGTGTTTCGTATCTGACACAGACTAAGAAAGAAATTCCTTCTGAATATATTGATAATATGAAGAATCAGATTTATGGCTGCGACGTATGTCAGCTTGTGTGCCCCAAGAACAGATGCAATTCTGAAAAACATTCAGAGATTGATTATAACAGCCTGATGGTTGACCTTCAAGAATTGCTGCAAATGTCAAATGATGAATTTAAAAACAAATATGGGAACATGGCAGGAAGCTGGCGGGGAAAAAATGTATGGAAAAGAAATGCGTTGATTGCTATTGGGAACCTTAAAATGATTTCCATAATCGATTTAGTTGAAAATGAACTCAGCAATCCGTCTGAAATGATAAGAGTATATGCAAGAATATGCATGGATAAGCTAACGGAATGCGGAATACGTGACGGGAGGTAAAAATGATAGTTGGAACCTGTGAAATAGAGATTATAATTTATGAGTCAAATTCCCTGAAGGAAAAGAGACATGTAATT
>MKRK01000208.1:0-247 GCA_001896915.1 Clostridiales bacterium 43-6 | reverse complement strand
ATTGAGAGAATAAAGGCACGATTTAATGCATCGGTGGCAGAGGTGGATTACAATGATTTGTGGAACCGATCAATTATAGGAGTTGCCGTGGTTTCAAATGAAAAGGCATTGTGTGAATCTATGATATTAAAGATAATTGATTTCATTGACAATGATGAACGGGTGGAGATTATAAACCGTTATATGGAGGTTAACTGATGACGAAGGCAGAAAAAGTATATGAATTATTAAAAGTGGATTATCCGGA
>MKRK01000207.1:1217-5259 GCA_001896915.1 Clostridiales bacterium 43-6 | reverse complement strand
TCGCAATGGTCGACAACATACTTGCCCGCGCTCAGATACGCTGCGTCTCGATCCGTTTCATCCGCCACAACGAATGCCTGACTCGCTTGTCGGAGCAAGGAATCATAGGCTTCCAACGCGTCACCGGAAAAGTCTTCCCGATACAGTTGAAATGGCAGCGGGCAGATGAGTTCATAGCCAAGCGCTAATCCGATCTGCGCGCAAAGTTGATCAGCCCCCTGCGCAATACTGCTAAGAAGTTGAACGCGTGCCCTCTTTGCTTTGAGCTCCATCAGTTCTGTAGCTATCTGTTCGAATAAAACGATAGCGTTAAAATCGGATAGATCCCGATGTCCCGTTACCCCAACTCGAAAAATCTGTTCATTCATAAGAAGGCATCCGCACAATCTTCATTCCCGCAATGTTTGCGAGTTTGATGAGGTTCTCTGCTGTATCGATGTCTTTTTGCCGTTGTTCGCGCGGCAATTCAGCCCAGGGCACTAAGCAATCGTGCTGTTTGAGCGAATCATTCCGAACGGGAGAACTTGTCCAGCCATATCGCTCTTTCCCGCGCATCCAGTCCTCGTGTTCCAAAATTGCGTATCGTTCCACAACATCATCCTCGAGGGTTTCAATTGCCGTTTCCGGTGCCGCAGCGGAAACCAAGACGTAGCCGAGTTTCCGGAGTTTGTTGTCGATATTCATCGCTTGTCGCAGGTTGGAATATCGCGTTGACGGTTCGAGTTGGTCGAAATCTTCGGCAACAAAAATCGGCGCATTGCGTTGTTTTTGGGTTGAGATGTAGTCCTCGTGAATCGCGCGTGCCAATCGTTCCATGTTCTCCAGTAATGGGCGTGGCACTGCCGAATCACTCTGCGCCTCGATGAAAATCTCCTCCAAGGCAATACAGTCAATATCCAGCCCTTCGGAGAATACCCCCGATATGTCTAGGATACGCGAGAATAGTTTTTTCTTGTTTTCAACAAACTGGCAGGGAATGATGCCTTTTGCGGCATAGTAGGAGATGCCGAACCGATGATCGTTGATTTCGATGTTTGCCGAGGTGATCTGCGTACGGTATTTTTCGAGAACCCCATATGCTGCGCGGTTCCAATCCTGCATCTCATCGCAGAACATCAGCAAATACGCAATCGGGTTTTGTTTTGCCGTGAGCGGCTGCAAGCCAAATGAATCGATCAGCGTTTTATCATAATAATTGTGCAGCAGAATGGCGCAGGCGCTGTCCACGATTGCATGATAAAAGCGTAATGGCTCCTCTTCCGTGGTTTGAATCAGGTATCCATACCATTTCAGCACGATGATCGCACTGTAGTATCCGTGGTCAACAAAGCCCTTTCTTGCCATCTCGGCATGGTAGAGATCCAGCTTGTTTTTAATTGTGTTCATGGGAATCCCTGTGGTTTGATGAATGCGCTGTGCCAACAGATCGATCGGTTGGAGAAGGTCAACATAGACGCTGCTATCGTCTTCCTTGTAAAAGTTTTTGATAAACTCTTTCTTTGGCACCACTTCGGCAACAGAGTTAAAGCGACGAAAATTATCAAACTCCAGATGCACCTTGACATCGCCAAGGGTGCTGTCGTGATCCGCGTCGGTCACAAACTTCAAAAAACGCACCAATTGATTGCTGATGATTTCCACCGGATACCCGACATCATGAAACAACGCCGCAAGGCCCCAGCGAAAGAGAAACTCCTCCCGTGCTGTCGGGAAATTTTCAGGATATTTCATGTCGTCCATCACCGCGCCGGAAAACGCATCCCGATATGGCTTGTTTGCGGCATAGAAGGCAAGTCCAAGAATGAAGACATTGACCGAATGCACGAAATGATCGCGCTGCTTTTCAATTAAGGTAGCGGCGCGTTCTTCATAACTGCGCAAGGTATCCAGTAAATCGATGAACGGATTCTTTGCGCCCTTAAGCATAATCCGGTACGTACCAAAGAAAATTTCATACACATGAAACGCAGAGTCCTTCGACTCGCCATGCAGGAACTCATATATGGACTGCGCGAGGTAGTCTCTTTTTGAGCAGGTGTCTTGATCTGCAGAAATTTCCAGTTCCTGAAAAAAGGATTCTACACATTGCGTCAGGGTTGATTGCTTCATAAACGCTCCTTTGTACCGATACCGGCATTGTTAATACCCGTTGGTCGAGATCAATTCCCCCATGCTCGCATTGATGTTCGTCTTGTCGTATTTGTGGAAAACGCGGTATATTGCGTTGGTGTCTCCATCGTGAATCACCAGCTGATAGACCGCAGTCGGGTCATATGCTCCAAACGCGGCTTGGTTGATGAACAAGTGTACCTTGTCGATGCGTCCATCCGCGAAGGACGAAATCGCCTCGCGACGTGTGATCGGGATTTGCCTGTCGTTTTTATAAAACGCAAAGGAATAGCTTTCATATACATTCCAGCTCTTGGTCTTCACAAACACCGCATAATCTCCGCCACTTTCCTCCGGTCCTCCGAAGATATGCGCGGAAAGATATGCCAATTCCTCTCGCGAGCCAATCGGGATCAGCTCAAATCCGTAGTCTGCGCTCCCTTGGGTAAACGCGCGGTATTGCGTTTCGTCAACATATACGCTCTGCAACTTGTGGCAGTTCTGCAACGGGGTCAGATCGGTTATCTTTGTCCAGCCGATCGAGAGCGTCTTCAGATTTTGCAGCGCGTCAATACCGGAAATGCTCTGCACCGGATCACCGGTGAGATTGAGATACTCCAAATTACGAAGGGCTAAGAGCGGCTGAATATCGGAGATAGGATTCCCCGCAATGGAGAGTTCGCGAAGATTCCTGAGTTGTGAAAAATCGGACACATCGGATATCTCTCCAAAAGGAGCCATCACCTGCATCATACTCAGAAACACAGCATCCGAAAAAACCTTCGCTTTATCGTCGTAGATCACGCCGCTGACGACATCATCTTCCCGTTTGTTCTCAACATGATCACCATAGAGATAGATGCTCGTGATATCCGCCATCTTTCCCTGATAACCGAGCCCTGCCAGCACGGAATCCTCCGGCACTGTCGCACCGCTGCCAAGCGCGAGATAGATAGCGAGCGCCACCGCGAGCAATATCCCGCCAATAAGTGACCCGGTCGTGAGGTTAGCGGCTCGCTTTTGCGCGGCTGTGACCGTTAGGTTTTGCATCGGTTGCGCGCCAAAGAGCTTATCATAAAAGGATGCATCCGAGGCACAGTCATATTGCAGGATTGCCTGCTGCGTATTCAACAAAAGCCTCTGGGTCGACGTCAACGCCGTTGGGCTTACGTGGACGACCAGTAACGGATGGTCGGTCTGCACGGCATATTGCATCGCGCGGTTGAACCCTTCGTTTCCCACCGCGGCAGGTGAAAGAAACAGCAGCACAAGCGCGGATTTATCCATCCGCCGTTTTTCAAGGTGCACGCTCGACCAAACTTCAACCCCCCGCTCCTGCATGGCGCGGAGCACCATCTCTGCGCCTGTTTGATCTTCCGGCGCAAAAAGAGCATAGACAAACGGCTTTCCGTTTCCTGCATAAGGCTTTTGCAACATTCGATCCTCCCGTGATCGTTCAGATGCACTTGCGAATTTGATATCATGGATGGGACTTACTCGGTAACAATCAGATCAAAGCCACCTGATACAATCGACTTGGCGTATGAAACCATATCGTAGCTGATATAGAGCCTCTTTAGCCCGGTCATTGAAAGCGCGGGCGCCAGATCCGTTACGCCGGTGTGCGATACATTGAGTGTTGCCAGCTGATTCAACTTTGAAATCTGTGAAATATCCGTAATGTCGTTCCCTGAAAGGTCGAGATAAGTCAGTTTTGAAAGCGTGCTGAGTGCGGAAATATCCATAATGCTCTCATAACAAAGCGACAGTTCCACTAAGTTTGTAAGGGCTGCAACCGCTTTAAGATCACTGATGTCGCCACGAGAGACCACGGTATCGCCAACCAGAAACGAGCCGTTTTGGAAATCTATTGCGTCTCTCGACGTCACAAACGCATTGCCGCAGCAATACAGCGCCTCGCTGCTCGTCTGTG
>MKRK01000207.1:0-1138 GCA_001896915.1 Clostridiales bacterium 43-6 | reverse complement strand
GGACAAGCCGGAATGATTACCAAACCATCCTCGTGTATAGCCGAGCAGCGCGGCCCCAAAGCAAAGAGCCAGAAAAACGCCGATGATGCCGAACAGAAGGGCAATGTTCCAGCGGCGTATGTTCACCTTGTTTTTCGTCTCGTAACCTTCTTTGCCATCGCCGATGAACGCTTCGCCCAAAGCACCGCTTTGAATCAAACGGTTCGCAGTTTCCACCGGGTCCTCACTTGCGCGAACGCTCTTGGCGGTAGAAAACTGCATCTTTAGACCACGCGGCATCTGCGCGTCGTCCATATACACACAAGCCATGTCCTTCTTTGCTTCAACGGCATAATTGACTTCTCGCTCACAATTGCGATTACCGTTAAACTGCCCGGATGGGAAGAACAGAACGATGGCCGCCCCTTCCAGATGCTCCGCAATAAAATCCGCCCAGTGCGCGCCTGCCTCAATGCCTTCGTCATACCAGACGCGGTAATGCCGCCGGTGCAACTCCTCCGCAATCGGCAGCACGTTTACGCCGTCCAGATGTGCATAGCTCACAAAAATGTACGGCTTTTCGCCACGATAGACCGGAAATCTTGTTTTGGGATTCATCGCTCATCCCCGCTTTCGTAGATTTTTCACAGAAAGCCTGCCGTTGCTGAACTATTTAATTTCATTATAATTAGTAAAATAAGATAGGATACAAATTGATTCTAGACGGGATCGTTAAAATCGTCAACGCATGTTTTTAAGAAAACGTGATTTCCGCCCGGAACCCCTGCTCGGCACACATCCGGCATATGAATCGTCAATCGACAACAAGGTTTCGTTCGTACCGGAGCTATGGTTCGCGAGATGATCAGCGATTGTATCGCAAGGTGTTTTTCGCACCGGAGCTATGGTTCGCGAGATGATCAGCGATTGTATCGATTGAAGTGCGTTTTCTCGTAGAATCAATTCCTATTGCAAATCTGCCTCTGTTATCAACCAAAAACGCTTCTCCTGTTTACCCGATCCCTTACCGATTCTTTCTTTGCCGCTCTGAATCCTTCTGTGCTACGCTGATATCTTTTGATCGCAATTGAAAATCAATACGCCGAATGATATAGTTGTGCTTACAGTTGCAATGCTTTCATATTTTAACAACCGTTGT
>MKRK01000206.1:5640-7376 GCA_001896915.1 Clostridiales bacterium 43-6 | reverse complement strand
AGATATTCCCGAAATAATTTAACAGTCCCCCTTGATATATCTTGTTCAGGATCATCTAACCAAAATTCCACTTGGGAAGGATATTTTTTAAACAATGTAACCAAATCGTTGATAATTGTAACATCGCGAACACGGTCGCTATTAAAGATAATAGCTATTGGTTCAGGTAAATCTAGCAAGGTAGCGTGTTGTTTTACAAAAGCAGGAGATTTTCCTATATCTTTTGCTATTTCGCCTTTTTTCTTACCTTTTGCCAATTCCCTTCCGATGAAATTTGCGATTTCCCTAGGTGTAAGATCGTTTCTTTGAATATTTTCAATTACCTGATCAGTTATCAGGTAATCATTATCTATAAAGGCTGGAATTGTTGTGAGCCCTGCTATTCTTGCGGCTCTATATCGCCTGGCACCATGATTTATCATGAAATTGTCGGCACCAGGAATTTCTCGAACAGAAATAGGAGTTTTAATGCCGCGTAATTTTACGGTTTCTGCTAGTTCGTTTAAACTATCTCTTGAAAATCCTGGGTTATTAGAACTGCGTGGCTGATCAGGATCTTCTACGACTTGATCTATGTGCAATAATAATGGACCCGTTTGTTTCGCAACATTTTGAGGATTCTCATTCAATAATGATGAAAGATCACCAATTGAATCTAAACCTAGTCCTGACCCTATATTTGTGTTTTTGTTCATTGCTCAATCTCCATCTTTTCAATGACATATTGCGCTAATGCTCTTACCTCATGAGAGGCAATACGAGCTGCTGTTTTTTTCACTTCCCATACCGCCATTTTTTCTCCTAGGGCTTGAGCAATACTGTCACGCAGGCCGATTGCGAACGGAACCATCAAATCTGGATATGAATTTCGAAGTGTGGATAAATTTTGAACGTGTCGTGGTTTTCTTCCATCAACTTTATTAGGAACCATGCCTAGAAATTTGAGGCTAGGATTCAGTTTTCTTAAATTATTGATAACGGTGACCATTTTTTGAAATCCTTGCAAACTGTATGCTTCCATCTCCAAAGGTGAGAGCATAAAGTCACTGACAAGCACGGCAGAGGACATGATTACCCCGAGGGATGGCGGAGTATCAATCAACAAAACATCGAAAAATTCACTCAAGGCTTTTAAATTGATTTTAAGTTGGCTTGCCGCTTCACCAACATTCATTAAGCCCTCAATATCAGCCAAACCAGGATCACCCTCGATCAGGCAAAGAGTACGATCTGTTGAAGGTGAAAAATAACTCATGAGGGTATCCGGGCTAGCTCTGAACAGTTGGCTCGCTTTTATCCCTGATTTATAATTGGAAAGAGTGTATGAGGCGTTTCCTTGCACGTCCAAATCAGCCACAGCAACACGTAAGCCGCGTTCTTTAAAATCTAAAGCCAAGTGACAAGTTGCAAAAGTTTTGCCCTGGCCGCCTTTTTGAATCGCTGTGACGAGAGTTTTCATTTCAGATCCTTTGCCCATTTTTTGACAATATACGCCTGATGTTCCGGCAAGACCACACTCACTCGTTCGTACCCCGCTGGAACTTGAGTTGTGTGCGCCTGCCATACTCTGTTTACGGCCTGGGACACTGCCCCTTTCGAAATTTTGAACATTGATACATAGAGAGTCTGTGGCAAACCGTCGACCAATACTCCCCGAGCTATATTGATTGTTTGTTGACTTATTTCTAACCCCTCGATAGCCGCCCCAAACTGGGCCTCGGTTAAGCGTTTTTTCA
>MKRK01000206.1:4031-5602 GCA_001896915.1 Clostridiales bacterium 43-6 | reverse complement strand
TTCATAAATATGTTTAACTAAACCTTGTTGCAAAATCAAGTCATTTAGCTGCTAAAATTTTTCTTTATCTTTGTAAATATGGCTTGACGAAACGATGAAAGTAACAGCTGTAAGTACCGAGAAGTGCAGTATAAAAATTATAATTGATTTTGTGTTTGGACCGTGCCAATTAAGGAATATCAATAAAAATTGAAAAAAAACATCGAGAGCAATTGCCCATCGAAGGATAGGCCAAATCAAAATTACAGGCAGAATGATTAACTTAGATGAATTAGATAAAAAAATTTTCAAGCTCATGTTGACCACTCCATATTTTCGATTAAAATACACCCACAAGTGAGCTTTCCGCGCATCACTTGAGGCTTTGATGTTGCCAGCATTAAAGCTGTAGCGCCTTAGATAAATAAACATCTAAGGCGCTATTTTTACGCCATAGATGAAACCTATTAATCAATAGCCTCAAAAATTAAATTCTTTTCATCGTGTTGTTGTGCGTATTCTTGCAACTTTAAATATAATTCAACAAACCTGTCTGTTTCATCAATATTTTCTATTGAAAATAGCTTTGATAAAGCAAACATTGTTGCGATAATTCCTGCTGCATCAGATGATAATTCACCATCAAAATAATTAAGCCAGCACTTAATTTTCATCATATTATATGACGCCGGTGCCATATAATACCCGCCATTAGACAATTTATAAAACGTCCAATATCCCCCATTGTATTCATCGCAAAGTTTTTTCATTCAGAGATAAACTAATTTTTCACCATACAACATAAATTGCATTCCGAAAAATTCAGGAAGAAAATTTATACGATCATCAATAGCAACTTCATTTTTTATAATTTTATCGCCTTCCATCTCCACCCCTCAACGTTTATTAATATTGGTCGTAATTTTTTTTTGTATAAATATGTATACCAAAATAAAAAAATGAAGTCAATAATAATTTAGCTAAACTTTCACTTAAAAGATTAATGCTTTTTAGCCGCTAAATTTTTAGCTATTCAAATAGCTACGTTGTGGTGCTATTTTTGAATACAAATTTAGGAATTTGTATTTTTCTCTTGGCGTAGCAGCACCTTGAAGGTACTTTATTTCAACTGTGGGTAAATATACCTATAGTTGAAACAAGGTGTGAAAAGTGGCAAAAGTCCACGGCCAAGTGGTTGGTGTGAAAAGTGGCAAAAGTCCACAGATAGATGGTTTGAAATGATTAGAGGTGGCTTACAGAGAAATGAATATAAGCCTCGTCAGAATTGACATTTAAATAAGAATTTAGCTAGTTACCTATACAGAGGTGAATGAATAAATAAGGCGAGTGATGATGTTTAATTTTGTGCCCTTCACATAGAGCTATAAATTTTTATTTATGGCGCTGTATGAAAGGCACATCAAAAATCAAAAGTGGCAAAAGTCCACAGGGTTTAGTTGTTGTAACTGCTTTAAATAAAAGTTTTTTTGAAAAGTGGCAAAAGTCCTTTTGGTATCGGTTTTGATTTTTTTTATGCTTTAAAATATTTAAAAAAGGCTTTTCCTTTCTTTAAAATATTTCTCTTTTCTCTT
>MKRK01000206.1:325-4019 GCA_001896915.1 Clostridiales bacterium 43-6 | reverse complement strand
TTAGATAGTTATTGTACGTAAAAGTTGCAAGAGTCCACAGATAAGTGGCAAAAGTCCTCTTTTGAGTGGCAAAAGTCCACAGATAAGTGGCAAAAGTCCTCGGGTTGAAGTGGCAAAAGTCCACAAAGGCATCATGTGGACGTGCAAATTTAACTTAAAGTGGCAAACTCTAGGAAATGCCACTTTAAAGTGGTTTGATTTGTTGTTATTTAACTAATTGATTTTTATTCATAAAAATTAATTGAAAAACAAATTGGTCTGTTCAAAGAAGGCGAGGACTCTAATTTGAAAGTGGCAAAAGTCCACAAAACAGGGAAAACAAATCAGTAGCTTAGTAACTTCACTGACCAGTTGAATAGCATTTATGGGTTATGAATAATTTAAAAGTGGCACAGTTGACACGATGCCACTTTTAAATTATTCTCAAAAAAAGACTTGGCTAGGTGTTGCCTCACCGTCCCAAGTTCAATTACCATAAAACCCTATTCGAGAAAGGTAGATCCTGATGGCTGCAAAACAATTACCTCTACCCGGTGAAATTGTAAAAAAATCAAACGCATTATGCCGTGCAAGGTGGGAAGTAGACTCACTATATGAGCCTCGATTGGTAGCCCTTACGGCTTCGAAAGTTAAGCGTTCTGATCTTGATTTCCAAGAATATGAAATACCATTACAAGATATTATTGGTGATGCAAGAGGAGGAAAAACCTACAAAATAGTTGAGTCAATAATAGACAACTTAATGAGTAAGGTTATTACCATTAGAGATAAAAATTCAGCGTCTTTTATAAAATATAATATTTTTTCTAAATGTGCGTATGATTCTGTAAAAAATGTTGTTATTGCTAGATTTGATCCAGATTTAAAGCCTCATTTCTTGGGGTTAAAAGAGAAGTTCACAGAATATAGCTTATTGGAATTTTTAAAACTTCCAAGTATATATAGTCAAAGATTGTATGAAATTTTAAAATCATGGGATGATGTAGATCACGTAACTATTCCAATAAGTGATTTACATGAAATGTTGTCTACGCCTATTTCTATGAGAAAAACATTCGGTGAATTTCGAAGGAGAGTATTGGATAAAGCTTACGACGATATTACAAAAAGAACAGGGTTAAAATATATTTGGGCTCCAATAAAAAGCGGAAGGAATATTGTTGCTGTAAGTTTTTCGTTTTCTTTGCAATCGATTGAAGAAAAAGAAGCTAAATTTGATGAACAAAAAAGAAAACAATCAAACGTTGCCTTCAAAGAAGCTATTAGTTGCTGGCAATTAAAAGGAACGAAAGGAACTGCTTGCAATGAATTTAATCCAAAAAAAGAGAAATGCCAACTATGCCAAAAGATATTACAAGGAAAGCCGTAATGCTGTTCTGGAAAATTCAACTGGATTTTAGCCGCTAAAATTATGCTAGCTAATCTTATTTTATTTACAAACATCTTGAGGTTGTTGGATGAAAGGGGAATGACTAAAAAAGAGCTTTCAGAGAAAGCTGGGGTGTCATTGTCCTTCTTGTCAGATCTCACTAATGGTAAAGCAAACCCATCTTTAAAGGTCATGGAGTCTCTCGCTGTTGCTCTGGAGGTGCCTTTATCTCTTCTTTTAGAGTGTACGGATTTGGATCAATCACAACTAGATACTGTGGCGGGATATACTATTCCAAGAAGTCTTCCTGTTGGTTATGAATATACATGTGCGGTTTTGCCTGAACATCAAGCATATATTGTCAAAAAGTGGGCAAACGCTGCACAAAAAAAGATTCGAATGATTTAGTTTAAATTGTCAAAACAATTCAAATTATAATTTCGGCTCCTTAAGGAGTCATTTTTATGTCCTCAGTCTCACCCTCCTTCAATGAAATTCGTTATTGCGGATTTTGTCATTTCTGTATATCGTTTTTTTCACTATTCCTGGAATAAGTATTTCCGGTTTTCCGAAAAAATATCGGATAATTTCCAATTATTGGCATTAGAAAAGCGAATTTAATTGGCTTGTCTAATTCAGAAATGCCGAAATCCATTGTGCTGCAAGGGATTCGAGGGAATACCGAATCGTCAGAGCTAGTAGCTTGATATATGCAATCGATTTTCCTGTTCTTTTTCTTGGCGTATATCAATATTTACCTTTACAAAAAATAAAAATGGCGGTATCAATCTGTAAAAAGAAAAGCAAATTGCAAAATTGAATTTTGTTTGCAGTTCAGGAAATTGTTTAATTGTTAGTGACAAGAATTGAATTTTGGAAAATGTTTCCCTTTTCGATGTTTGACAACTTTACGAAAGGGGAAAGAGATGAAAGGTTTGACCACACAAAACGAAATCGAAATTTTGCAAGAGTTAGGTCTGGATCTGTCGAACGTAATCATTCGACGCGATGAGGCGAGTTGCAAATGGTTCCTCGAAATCCACGTAAGTCTACCTCACCAAGAAGAGCAAATTTATTATCTCGAAAGGGTGCGTGGCGGAAGGCGAGTTTTTGCACATCTGGAAGATGCTATTAGGCAAGCTAGGTCGAGGTTTAAAGATATAAAACATCTTCGAATTATGTTTGACGACATAATTTTCACAACGGAAAAGCCTGATGGTAAAGATGGATCATGAAGTAAATCCAAGTGTAAAAGAAAGGGCTATTGAAAAATTGCGCCGCGATCTTGGCCCTATCGTTGTAAAAGCCCTAGCCGATCCACGTACTGTGGAAGTTTTGCTGAATGCTGATGGAGCATTATGGCAGGAAAAGTTAGGAGAAAAAATGGTGCGCATAGGCACGATGAGCCCTCAACGTGCTACAGCTGTACTCAATACGGTAGCCGGATATCACGGTAAAACAGTAACTCGTTTTAGTCCGTTGATAGAAGGTGAACTTCCATTAGATGGCTCGCGTTTCGCTGGTCAACTCCCACCTGTTGTTCAAGAGCCTACTTTTGCAATCAGAAAGAAAGCTGTTTCTGTTTTTACATTGGATCAATATTTAGAACAAAACATAATGACAGGTTTGCAAATTTCCTGTGTTAAGCAAGCTATTGCTGATCACAAAAACATTTTGGTTATAGGGGGCACTGGTTCAGGGAAAACTACATTAGTAAATGCAATTATTCAAGAAATGGTCGTATGCAATCCATCAGAGCGAGTTTGTATTATAGAAGATACTGGAGAAATTCAATGCACGGCTGAAAATTGTGTCCAGTATCATACGACATTGGAAGTAACAATGACGATGTTGCTAAAAACTATTTTGCGGATGCGTCCGGATAGGATTTTGGTTGGGGAGGTGAGAGGTCCAGAAGCATTAGATTTATTAGACGCATGGAACACCGGTCACGAAGGAGGGGCAGCAACATTACATGCTAATGATGAAATATCGGCGTTGTTGAGACTGAAATCATTGATAACAAGAAATAGCGCTGCGCCAAGTGACATAGAATCACTGATAGGTGAAGCTGTACACACAATTGTACACATATCAAGAACACCAGAGGGTAGGGCCGTTCAGGGCATAGTTGATGTATTAGGCTTCGAAAACGGTAAATATATAACAAAACGTATAGTGTAGGAGAGTGTAATGGAAAAAAAATGGCTTGGGGAAAAAAACAATGTGGCAGTGATGACAATAGGGATAATTACTTTGCTATGCATTGTAGCAAATGTTGATTCGGCCTTTGCTTCCAGTACGGCTGGCGGTGGTCTTCCATTT
>MKRK01000206.1:0-181 GCA_001896915.1 Clostridiales bacterium 43-6 | reverse complement strand
CTTGTATTGAGTTTTCTCGTTGCCGCACAGAATACACTCACAGCAATAACTGGAACTGGAGCAGAGATTTGCACAATCTCAAATTCATTGGCTGATCGACTTTACATAAGGATTTCATAACAATGGCACTTCGCACGATCCCCATCAGAAGAGCAGGCAATCGAGATAACCTTTTCATGGG
>MKRK01000205.1:1309-4956 GCA_001896915.1 Clostridiales bacterium 43-6 | reverse complement strand
TATACAAAAAGGACAGCTCGTTCATCACTTTGATTTACGGGCAGGATGTTACAGAAGCAGAAGCAGAGAAGGCTGCCGCGGCAATCACAGCAAAAATCGGATCGGATGTGGAGATCACGCTCCTGTCGGGCGGTCAACCTGTTTACTACTATATCATTTCTGTGGAATAAAGAGGTTTATGGTGCAGGTTCTGAAAACAGACATCAGATATATTAAGGGGATCGGCGAAAAACGCGCAGGGCTTTTTTATAAGCTGGGCGTGCACGACGTCGATGCCCTTTTGTCTTTTTTTCCACGGACCTATCAGGATCTGAGCAACACCTACAGTGTGACAGAGGCTCCTGTCAACGAGCCCTGTGTGCTCAAAGCCACAGTGGCAAGTCGGATTACGGAACACCGTATCCGTAAAGGGATGGTGCTTTACAAATTTACGGTAACCGACAGTCTGAATGATATCGCTGTCACGGTGTTTAACAACAAATACATTGCTGACAAGCTGAAGATGGGGGAGGAATATCTCTTTTATGGGAAGATTACCCCCGGCTTTGGAAAAAAGGAAATGTCAGCCCCGCTGATCGAAATGATAGAAGGACAGCGCATACGCCCCATCTACCGGCAAACCGAAGGGCTGAACGCACGGGCGATCGAAAAAACCATCAAAACGGCATTTCAGCTGTATCAGGAAGGATTGATCGATTGCCTGCCCGAACATATCCGTAAAGCTTATCACCTTTGCAGCTATCGCTTTGCAATCGAGCACATCCATTTTCCTGTCCTCCAAAACGACATCGAAATCGCACGGAAACGGTTGATTTTTGAGGAGCTTTTTGTCCTCCAATTGGGGCTGATTCAGCTGAAAAGCAGGAACAGAAGCTTGACCGGGGCGACCATTACGGAGGATAACAGCGACGGATTTTTATCCCGTTTGCCCTTTCATCCCACCGGTGCACAAAAACGTGCCGTCAAAGAAGCCGTTCAGGACATGAAAAGTGAAATACCTATGAACCGTCTGTTGCAGGGTGATGTGGGTTCCGGTAAAACCGCTGTTGCAGCCGCGCTTTGCGATACCGTGATTAAAAACGGGTTTCAGGCAGCATTTATGGCACCCACGGAAATTCTGGCGGAACAGCATTATCATACGCTGAAGAAGCTGTTTCAGGGTAGTGGTACCGCCGTGCATTTGCTCACAGGTTCCACCATCGCAAGGGACAAAAAAGTCATCAAGGAACAGCTGAAAACAGGTGAGATATCACTGATCATCGGTACCCACGCGCTGTTGGAAGACTCCGTGGAGTTTCATCGTCTGGGTCTGGTAGTCACCGATGAGCAGCATCGATTCGGTGTTGCCCAGCGATCGGCACTCAGTGGAAAGGGGGACAACCCCCATCTTCTCGTGATGTCGGCAACCCCGATTCCAAGAACGTTGGCGCTGATTATTTACGGTGATCTGGATGTTTCCGTTTTGGATGAGATTCCGCCGGGACGCCAGCCCATCGAGACGTATTATGTGGATAGCAGCTTTCGTAACCGCATTTATACATTCATCAAAAAGCACCTTGACGAAGGCCGTCAGGGTTACATTGTCTGCCCCCTTGTTGAGGAAGGTGACACGGAGCTGAAGGCTGCCGAAGAATATTCCCGTCAGCTGTCACAGGATGCTTTTGCGGGTTATCAGGTGGGGCTTTTGCACGGCAAAATGAAAGGGAAGGACAAGGAACAGACCATGCGCCGCTTTGCCGCCGGTGAGCTATCACTGCTGGTTGCCACGACAGTGGTGGAGGCGGGCGTGGACGTGCCCAATGCGGTCATTATGGTGATCGAAAACGCAGAGCGGTTCGGTCTTTCCCAACTGCACCAGCTGCGGGGCAGGGTGGGCAGAGGGCAGCACAAATCTACCTGCATTTTGATTTCTGATGCCAAAGGAGAAGAAGCTCGCCAAAGACTGGAAATCATGAAGGAAACCACCGACGGGTTCGTGATAGCGGAAAAAGATCTGAACCTCAGGGGGCCCGGCGACTTTTTCGGCAAACGCCAGCACGGTCTTCCTTTGTTAAAAATCGCCAATATCCTGACGGACATGGACACGCTCAAGCAAGCCGAAACCGCAGCGAAAGAAATCCTGAACGACGATCCCTTGCTAATCAAGGACGAAAACAGACTTTTGAAAGAAGCGGTTGAAACACTATTTCAGGACAGTGTCCAGCAAGGATTTAACTAATTCAGCATCCTACAAATGAATGATTGATGATATGTTCGGATGTGAAAATACGCCGGATATCGTATTAAAATCATATGGTTTCTTCAAAAGCATTTGTGACTTTTATGAGTTACGAGTGCTTTATTTTTGTTTAGACCGGACTTCGCACACAGAAAGATAGTTCTTCTCAGGGCAGAGCAACCTCTATTGGAATCATAAGATTATCTTACAGAAAAAAATAACGGTCTGTTCTGCTAAAAAGATACCAAAAATCCCGTTTATTCGTTGCTTTTACACGCTATTTCCCAAATAAACACCATCCGACAGGGGAAAACCCGCCTTGCTATTTGTCCTGTCATTTGGTATAATTAACCGGTGTTACAATCGGGAGAAAGACCGTTTATTATGAAAAAGGAATGAAGACAAACATGGATTTTACAGCACTTTTGGCACAGCAATTCAGCACAAAGACGGAGCATGTGGACAATATCATTCAGCTGATTGACGAAGGCAACACGATACCGTTCATCGCCCGTTACCGTAAGGAGCTGACCGGCTCCATGGATGACCAGGTGTTAAGAGAGCTATCGGAACGCTTGCAGTATCTCCGTAATTTTGATAAAAGAAGAAGCGAAATCAAAACCGCTATCGATGAGCAGGGCGTTATGACGGATGAAATCAACAAAGTGCTGGAAGACGCACAAACCCTATCAGAGCTTGAGGATATTTACAGACCCTATAAGCCCAAACGAAAAACCCGTGCCTCCATGGCGAAGGAAAAGGGTCTTGAACCCTTGGCAAATGAAATTTTTGTGCAGTTGCCCACAGCAAAAGAACCACTTGTTTTGGCAGCGGGTTATCAAAGCGAAGAAAAGGGTGTGCTGACCCCGGAGGATGCACTGGCAGGTGCCATGGACATCATAGCAGAAAAAATATCGGACGATGCGTCTATCCGCAGAAGACTGCGTGTGCTCTATCATTCCCAAGGAATGCTCCAGTCTAAAAAAGCAAAGGATGAGGACAGCGTCTATGCCTTATACTATGAATTTTCCGAACAGGTCTCAAAGCTTGCGGGTCATCGCATTCTTGCCATCAACCGGGGAGAAAAGGAAGAGTTTTTAAAGGTTTCCGTTTCGTTAGAAGAAGCAAAAGCCATGCATGTGGTTTGCTCTGTCACGGTAAAGGAAGGCTCAACCTGCACAGAAACCGTTCGTGAGGCTGCCTATGATGCCTATCATAGGCTCATTGCCCCCTCCATTGAGCGTGAAATCCGCAACGAATTGACAGAACGGGCCTCGGCCGATGCAATCAAGGTTTTTTCAATGAACCTACGACAGCTTCTCATGCAGCCACCGGTCAAGGGTAACACAGCCCTGGGACTGGATCCGGGCTATCGCACCGGCTGTAAGGTTGCGGTAGTGGACAGCACGGGCAAGGTGCTGGACACAGG
>MKRK01000205.1:0-1162 GCA_001896915.1 Clostridiales bacterium 43-6 | reverse complement strand
TGGTGGTCAGTGAGGCCGGTGCATCCGTTTATTCCGCTTCCAAGCTGGCGGCTGCCGAGTTCCCCGAATATGATGTGTCGCTGCGCAGTGCCGTGTCCATTGCCAGAAGGATGCAGGACCCGCTGGCGGAGCTGGTAAAAATTGATCCAAAGGCAATCGGTGTCGGACAATATCAGCATGACATGCCTCCCAAACAGCTGGACGAAGCCCTTGTGGGCGTCGTGGAGGACTGCGTCAACAACGTAGGAGTGGATCTGAACACGGCATCCCCCTCCTTGCTACAGCGGGTTTCGGGCATCAACGCAACGATTTCAAAGGAGATTGTAAGCTTCAGAGAACAAAACGGAGCGTTTACCGGAAGAACAGAGCTGAAAAAGGTGCCCAAGCTGGGACCAAAGGCCTTTGAACAATGTGCAGGCTTTTTGCGTGTTGCTGAAAGTAAAAATGTGCTGGACAATACCGCAGTCCACCCGGAAAGCTACCATGCTGCCAAAACCCTTTTGATGCTGTGCGGCTATACCCTTGAGGATGTGAAGACCGGAAATATTTCTGCTCTGGGTGAGCGTGTGGAGCAGCTGGGGCTGGAGGAATGTGCCAATCGGCTTTCCGTGGGTGTTCCTACCCTATGCGATATCATCGCCGAGCTGCAAAAGCCCGGCCGTGACCCTCGTGACGAGCTGCCCAAACCCATGCTGAGAACTGATATACTGGACATGAAGGATTTAAAACCAGGTATGGAGCTGACAGGCACGGTAAGAAACGTAATAGATTTCGGCGCCTTTGTGGATATCGGTGTCCATCAGGACGGGCTGGTTCATATTTCCGAGCTCTGCAACCGGTATATCAAACACCCTTCCGAGGCGGTAAAGGTGGGAGATATCGTTAAGGTTTGGGTGCTGGGTGTGGATGTACAGAAAAAAAGGATATCCTTAACCATGAAACAACAATAATCACACAATTTCACATTATTTGCGTGATGTTTTAACAAAATTACGGCATAAAATGGTATTGGTGAAAAATATTAAAATGAGGTGTAGAGATGAAAAAGTGTTTGAACCCTAAGCTATTGTCCGTTCTGTTCACGTTGGCACTGATTGCTGCGTTTACCACCACATTTGCCTCTGCGGCGGAAAGCAACACGCCCGGCAAAATTCTGCCCTCC
>MKRK01000204.1:4951-6196 GCA_001896915.1 Clostridiales bacterium 43-6 | reverse complement strand
GACGAGAGCAGCTATGTCGTCAATTATGTGGGCGATATGCCGCCAGTAGAAGTGCCCGCGGGCAGCGTCTTTGTCCTCGGAGACAATCGCGAGGAGATGTATGACAGCCGCCTTGCCACGCTTGGCAGCATTCCCTATGAGAACATTCAGGCGGTGCTCCGTCTCCGCGTTTCTCCCTTTGGCCGCATCGCATACTTTTCTTGAAAGAAAAGTATGCGAAAGTACTTCATGTATTAAAAACCAGTTTTTTAGTAGCAGTGGTGGTTTAAAAAAGACTTCTCGAATAGAGAAGTTTTTTGTTTGCAAAACGATGCGGTTTCAATATAATAGAGCAAACCAAAGATAATAGAAAAGAAAGAAGCGGAAAAAGCATGCTGATTCGGACTGCGGAGCAAAAAGACCTGCCGGAATTGCTCGAGATCTATAATTACGAAGTGGTCAACGGGGTTTCTACGCTGGACCTCAACCCCCGCACCCTCACCGAATGGCAAATTTGGTTTGACCACCACAATGTGGACAATCATCCGCTTTTTGTGGCGGAGATCGAAGGGCGCGTCGCGGGATACAGCAGCCTGAGCTCCTATCGTGAAAAGGAAGCATACAAGTCCACCGTGGAGCTTTCGATCTATATTTCGCCGGACTACCGCAAGCGCGGCCTCGCCACCGCTCTCATGGCGTACATTCTGGAGGAAGCAAAGGCGGACTCGCGGACGCACATGGTCGTCTCCGTCATCACCGCCGGAAACGAAGCCAGCTGCAAGCTGCACGAAAAGTTTGGCTTCGCGTTCTGCGGAACCGTGTCGGAGGTCGGTATGAAATTCGGGAAGTATCAGGATATTGTGACGTATTCGCTGAAGGTATAGACTATTTTTTAAAATCATGAAACGGAATAGATCAATCAAATCGCTTTGGGAATCTTCGGATTCCCTTTTTGTTTCCCGTGAAACAATCGCTTTCGTTTCAGGCAAAACGCCAGCATCGACCGCGAAAATCAGAACTCAATTCCCTTTCTTGCCAGTACGCCCTTTTCATATGGATGTTTGATGAGCTTCATTTCAGTGACGTAGTCCGCGCGGGAGAGCAGCGCTTCCTCCGGATCGCGTCCCGTGATGACCAACTCTGCTTCACCATGCGAATCCAGAAGAGACAGCACAGCTTCCCGGTCGATCAACCCCAACGACAGCGCGGCGCAGAGCTCGTCCAGCACCAGAAGCGTGCATTCGTTGGCGCGCGCCATGCGCGTGA
>MKRK01000204.1:4724-4926 GCA_001896915.1 Clostridiales bacterium 43-6 | reverse complement strand
CTCGCGTACTCTTTCGCGCATCTCCTCGCTCATGTTCGGGAAAAATCCGTGCGGCAGCTCGTTTCGGTAGACGGGAACCTGAAGCAGTTCCAGCGTCTTGAGCTCTCCCGTTGGCAGGCTTTTCAAAAATTGCGCGAGCACAGCCTTGCCGCCTGTGCCGACATGTCGGCAGATGAGCCCCAGCGCGGCGGTTGTTTTTCCT
>MKRK01000204.1:4127-4687 GCA_001896915.1 Clostridiales bacterium 43-6 | reverse complement strand
CATATGGATTCCTCCGGTTTTCGCACACTGTTATCCACATTTTACGACATTTTTGTGGAAAAAGGCAAATGGAAGAGGTGATTCTCAAAAGCAGTCGGAAAAAAGACAGATATCGCGAAAAAGCGCATTGCGCGACAAGAAAAAAGCGATCTGTTGTATAGTCTGTTGTTGGCATAATTTGTTCGCGATTCGTTTGCCGGTAGTTCGTGGAAGCTTCACAGCGGGTTCACAACACCATTACGTAATCTGTGGTAGCATGTGCGTATGGTCCCATCTTTATCATAGATACACGTATTATTACGGAAAGGATGGACCAGCTATGGAACAAGCGCATTTCATCAGTAACGTCCGTTTGAGCAAACGAGCTTCCGAAATAGATCATCTTTCAGAAAAACAGCATGATTCGAAAAGAGAATCCCCGGGAATACAAAAAACCGCGCGAGCAGTAGCCGCGCTGTTGATTGTCCTCTCGCTTTCGTTTTTGGGTGCTTGCGCACCGAAGTTTGTCGGTGAAGCGGCGGCAAAGGAAGCGGGGCTTGCGCTGCTGCGGCAGGCCTTTG
>MKRK01000204.1:0-4081 GCA_001896915.1 Clostridiales bacterium 43-6 | reverse complement strand
GTGCCGGTACCAGCGCCGTAGATAATACCGATGTGCATTCCGGTTCCAAGACGCCCAACCAAATCTATCTGGTCACCATCTCTGACCAAACACTGGGCGCAGACCTCTACTATGCGGAGGTGGACGCAAAAACCGGGGTCGCCTATTACGCAATGAAAAACGAATGGCTGCTTGCCCCGCAAACACCGGATCAAAACCAATCGATACAATCCAATACAAACCCGGACGACACGGATGCGGACGAAACAGCGCAGGAGGACGGCGCAAAAAGCACCGCGTGCGCATTTGTGATGCGCCGGTTTCAGAAGGATGTTTCGCTGATCACCGCACAGGGTTGCTGCCATCCGTGCGGCAACCGCGCGCAGCGCGGAAGCATCGGCTATTTTGTGACGTTTGCGGACGGCGCGCTTTATCGCGTCGGCTTTTCCTGGCCGGCGATGGACATGAATGAGATTCAAGTGCTCGGAAACGGACAAAAAGGAGCAAGGCCGTGAAACGAAGAGTTGCGATTTTAGTTGCTTTGATTCTCTGCGTTTCGCTGTTTCTCACGGGAGGAAAACCGAAACTCGTGAGCGAAGACGCGGCGAAAGAGGCGGGGCTTGCGATGATTCGGCAAGCATACGGGGTGGATCTGGCTAGCGCTGTTGTTACGGTAGAGTATCACGAGCGTGCCGGAGTGACCTATGAGGATGGCGAGAGAATTCAATACGGCACGGAAGAGCCTATGCGGGTTTATGTCATCATAACGAACCCGGATGAAATTGGAAACCCGGAATACTATGCTGAAGTCAACGCGGTGACAGGCGTCGCCTATCGCGCGGATAAGGATGAATCGCTTATTTCACTCACGCCGGAACAGCAGGCGCAAGCCGAAGCGATTGGAAAGGTGGAAGATTTGCCGATTGAAGGCTTTGAGGACGATGAGGCAAACGCGTTACAGATCGGTGAAGACTGGGTGCGCGCGCATTTTGAGCCGGATATTCCCGTTCTTCGAACGGTTTCGAACAGCTCAATGACGGACAATTATCTTTTTCCAATTATTCAAGTTGACGGCTCTGTGATCTTCATCGACGGAACGATCTATAATGTTGAAGTCTGCTGGCCGGCGATGGAAGTGACAAGCGTTTATCTCTGCAATCAGGAATATTAACTATGGAGGACAACATGAAACGAAAGCTCATTTTCTGCATCGCGATGATGGTATCGTTTTCTCTTCTGCTAGCCGCATGCGGACAAAAGCTGATCAGCGAAGATCAGGCAAAAGAGGCAGGACTTGCGATGATCAACCGGGTTTTCGACGTGAACGAGACTGAAGCGGCAGTAACATTGGAAGAGCAGCCGGGATTAAGCTATATCAACGGGGTACACGCGCATTTGGGAGGCGAAGACCCGATTAAATATTATACCGTTAAAGTCGGTTTGCTGGATGATGGGAATTTTCTATATTATGCCGAAGTAAACGCGCAGACCGGCGTTGCCTATCGAGTGGATCGAAACACGGCTTCGATCTCTCTATCCGAAGAACAGCGAAAACAAGCGGATGTGCTTGGAAATTTGGATGATTTCGATCCCGACTCTTTTCTCAATATTCAAAATGACGCTATGTCGATTGTGCAAGGGCTGATCCAGACACGATTGGAAAAGGATGTTCCGATCTTTCGGATGTATCCGGATATGGTCGAATCTGACAGTGTAGATTTTCCGAAAGTCAGGTTGGAGTACATCGTCGTCATGGAGAACGATACGATATACACCATCGATCTTTGCTGGCCTTCGATGGATATTATAGGCGTATATAATCGAACCAGCGATCACTTTTAATTTGGAGGACAACATGAAACGAAGAGTGGCAATTATTCTTGCCGTTATGGCATGCGCGACACTGCTGGTTGCCGGTAAAAACAACTTTGTTGGCCAAGACAAGGCGAAAGAAGCCGGATTGGCGTTCTTGCACACAGCTTTTGAGTTAGAAGCAACTGAAGCGAAGGTAAAACTAGGTGCAAAACCAAATATTGCCATCATTAATGGAACGCGGATAGTGAAAGAAAGCATAACTTCTGGAAATTTCTATCATGTTTCGGTGTTTGATCCCGATGCAAACTATCCTTATTACACCGCAGAGGTAAACGCGATTACAGGCGAGGCTTACCGCGCACAATTTGCAAGGCGATATATCAAGTTGACGGATGAGCAAAAATCCAAGGCGGATTCAATTGGAATATTGGCAGGATTTGTTGATTTTGACTTTTCACAATACAAACAGGATGCGGTTGATGCGGCGAAAAGCTATGCCCAGTCCCGATTTGCTGCTAACGATGTAATAGCAGCTGTTTTCCCGCAGGATGTAAAAACGGACAGCACTATTTTCCCGATGGTGGATGTTGATAGCCTAATCTTAATGAAGAGCGGAACGGTGTATCAAATTACTGTCAGCTGGCCTTCGTTGACAATACTCGACGTTCAAATTCTCGGTAAAGATTAAAATCACTTTGGAAGTCAACATGAAACGAAAACTTGTTTTACTTACCGCTATCATTCTCTCTTTCTCTCTTCTCCTCACCTCCTGCAAGCAAGGCGACATCGGCGAAGCGAAGGCGAAAGAAATTGCGCTAGACTATATCAATAAAATGTTTGACGCGAACGAAACAGAAGCGTCAGTCACACTGGAAAAAATGGAGTGTTATCGTGATGCTTCTGGGGCTCTGGTCACCACCGGAGATGGCGAATTCTCTGAGCGTTGGGTTTATTTTGTCCGCGTTCCGCTGGCAACAACGATGACGAAGTATGAAGTTTCTGTTTTAGGAAGTACGGGTGAAGTGATCTACGCAAGCCATAGTATTGTGGATGTCCGGTTGACCGATGAGCAAAAAAAGCAGGCGGAAGAGTTTTACGCGGAGACTTCGGAATGGGAAGAAAAGCATACCGAAGCGCTTCAGTCGCTACAACTCGCCTGTTCGGATTGGGTAAAAGCAAAACTCGACGAATCCCGCCCAATTGTGCTGGACGCAAACCGCGGAGAAATGCCCCGTGTGCAGATAAGGCAATTCGACCGCGGATACTATGTTGTGACGCGGGATGGTAGGGTCTATTCAGTAGCGATGAATTGGCCTTCTATGCAGGTGCTCAGCATCGGCGTGGAGAACGCAAAATAAACCTCAGGAAGCTGCTTGTTTTGCGTCACGAAAGGAAAGAACATGGATCACGAAAATGGGAATTCCAATCGAAAGCCAGCATTGAGCCTTGATGAACCGGACGACGGGCTCCTCAAGACTTCCGTCAGTGAGCGCAGAGAGAAAAGCAGACAAGATATCGAGCGAAAGAAAAAACAGAAACGCAGGAAACGGGCAAGCGCGATCTTGGCCGATCTTTGCATCGCGGCGTTGATCGTCGGCTCGTTCTACCTGGTGAATTACGGATTGCCGTCCAGAACACGAGGAAAATCGCTTACCGAGAACGCCGGCGCGAAGGCAAATCTTCCAGCAGATACGGGCAGAGCCGTGCAGGCGAGCGCGGATGCGGCTGGCAGCACGCCGGAGATGCCAATGGAAACCCCATTACCCAAGCCTACGGTCGATGTAACGCCCTGGCGTGTGAAGTTTGCAGACAAGTTTACCGGTGGAGCGATCGAGAAGACCGACTTGACCTACAAGAGCGCGAACATCAACATTCGCATCGACAAAGTGCAAACAGATGATTTGGCGTACTTTTTTGCCGATATCTACATAGCGGACATTTCATTTTTTCGAACCGCTTTCGCAAATCAGGCGGACGTGATGGGCGATCGGGAACCAACAAAAGATGTTGCCAAACAAAACCATGCGATTCTCGCCATCAACGGGGATCATTGTGTGGATAACAACGGCCCCGTGATTCGAAACGGGAAGCTCTATCGCGACGAAAAGTTTGCGGATGCGCTCGTGATGAATAAAGACGGCAGCATGGAGACATTTTTCGCTGACCAACTGGATATGAACGCGATTGAGGCCGACGACGCTTGGCAGGTTTGGACCTTTGGCCCCATGCTGCTGGAAAACGGGCAACCGATGCAAGAATTCAACAGTACGCTGAACAAGGCAAACCC
>MKRK01000203.1:7866-8114 GCA_001896915.1 Clostridiales bacterium 43-6 | reverse complement strand
CGCGTAAGGATGCGTCACACGGTTCGATGCATTATGAATAGAGAAGCACGGTACACACATGGGTTTGTAAAATCAGAAATTCCTGTTCTCTGCTCTATTAGTATAATTTTTTGGTTGTTTATTAGACTGATTCTTGCAAAATCAACCGCTATAAAAATGAATTAATGTGAAAAATAACGGTTCGTTTCTATTGCTCCCCAAATACACAGGTGATAATATTAAACAAGAAGCGTCTGTTTCAGACACCT
>MKRK01000203.1:6066-7848 GCA_001896915.1 Clostridiales bacterium 43-6 | reverse complement strand
GAGATAAGTAGTGATCATGTTGTACAATATGGGCTTATATGAGGAGCTTTTATGAAAAAATGGTCAAATCTTATACTTGCGTTTGTCTTTCTTTCTTCTGTGATCTCAAATAGCGCGCAAGCCGCAAATGCAGTCCCAACAGAGGTAATGGAAGCAAAAGATTCGGTTGTGCGAATAATAACTGAATATACTTCAGCATTTTCAAGTGGATCGGGTTTTGTAATACAGAGTGACAATGAAAAAACTCTAATTGCGACCAATTATCATGTGGTAGAAGGAAACGCACTGAATATATCGGTTTTATTGGGGAATAATGAGACTATAGCAGCTCGTATAGTTGCTTATTCTGATCAAAAAGACCTGTGCATATTAGAACTAGCATATACTATATCCATGAAAGAGCTGATGCTTAGTAAAAATGCAGTCTCTCAAGGCGATCCTGTATATGCTGTTGGTTTTCCGAGTGCAGCTGATAATTTTTCTGATTCGATAGCACAGTCAAGCCAAGAGGCTACAATTACAGATGGCATTGTTAGTGCAATGCGACAAGTAACAATTACACAATATGGTTCACTAGTTAATATTCTTCAAATTAATGCCGATATAAATCCCGGCAATTCGGGAGGACCTTTGTTTAATAACAAAGGTGCAGTCATTGGAATAAACACATACGGAATTCTCGATTCACAAGGTATAAATGGTGCAATTGACATCGACGAACTGATTACATTATTAAACGACAATGACATTTATTATGCATCAGTTCAGAAGGAATTAAGAGATTCTTTAATAGCAATTATAGTAATATTGTCTATCATGGGAGTTTCCGTTCTTCTTTTCGTATTAAAAAAGAATGGTTCGTTTGGTAACTTTAAAAACCTATTGAGAAAACATAAAAAGGGAAATACTCTACGTGTTTATATGGAGAAATATCCCAATGGAATAAAAATAAATGAAGCCGTTTCTTTGCTTATGCCAATTGCCCTTCAAATTAAAAATTTTCACAATAATGGAAAACTGCATCTTCAAATATCTCCAGACCTAATAATAATAAATAACGGTACTTCAAATTTAACCGCTCCAACATCTTTTGAAAACAATATGTATAGCAGTGGGTTTGCTTCCCCTGAGGTTTATCGGCACAAAGGAATATCTGCACCTTCAGATATTTATTCGTTCTGTGCAATTTTACTTTATGTAGTTAGTGGTAAAATTCCTGAAAACGCGCTCAATCTTGAAGACTACACATCAATTTTTATACCAGAATCTATAAAAAATGATGATTTTGTATCTATCATAAAAAAAGGGTTGGCAATGAAATCTGATGATCGATATTTGGATATTTCCGAGCTGATTAAACGACTATTGCCTTTTTCTACAAAGCAAAACGTTATGAAAAGCAATGATAGTGGTGAAGATATTCAAGATTCTCCGATTGTTAATGATAAGATAGAAGCTTGCCTTGATAATAATCTAGGCAATACTTCAGGTTTAGCTTTAGATGCAAGTAAGAACCTGCCATCAAAGCGAAAAAAAACTGTAATTGTTACACTTGCCTGTATTTCCAGTTTTATAGTGTTAATTTGCGGATTATATTGCGCTACATATAAAGTAGCCACAGGCAAAGCTACGGAAGGCGAATTTGAAATTGCCAATAAGTATCTTATCCTTCCTTTTATCACCAGTCTCCACGATCCATATCTTATAGAATATGTAAATGCTGGTTTGTTATTATATGATCGACAGTTTAGCAAAGCAGAAGAAGCCTTTGCTTCTTTGGAT
>MKRK01000203.1:4037-6045 GCA_001896915.1 Clostridiales bacterium 43-6 | reverse complement strand
TGGGTTAAAGAATCAAAATACAGGCACGCGGCACAGTTAACTGATACAGATTTATTTGATGAAGCGATTGGAATATATAAGGAGCTTCAAGGAATAAACTATAAAGACTCAGGGGATATGTTACTAAATACACAATATCGTAAAGGTGTGTATACGCTTTACGAGTTGCAAGATTATGAAAATGCAAGCGAAATCTTCACAGCACTTAGAAACAAGAAATATTCAAAAGCGGATGAAATGTACCTCGAAACTTACTATGTTTGGGGCAATAGTCTCGCTAATGAAGAAGACTACTTAGGCGCATTCGATAAGTTATCAATATGTTCGGGATATAACGACTCAAAAGAATTACTCAACGCATTAAAAACTACAATATATGAGATTGGTGTCAATGATTATCGCAACGGTGATTACATCAACGCGGGGGCATATTTTACCAAAGTTTCTAAATACTCCAATGTAAATAATTATTTGATTTTAATTAAAATGCATCAGAAGACTTCCCATACTGAGTTTGATATATCAACGCTTACCTCGCTTATTGGATTTGAGGATGCAAGTTCGTTGATTTTTAAAAGTAATGGCGAGCTTTTCTTTAATGGGACATTTAGTTGCAGTTCTGGATATGTAAAATTATATAAAGATAACAAAGGCGATTGGCGAGGACAATGGACATTGCCGGGTATACCAAGCGGAACATGGCATTTTGACAATGGAACATTTTATACTAGTAATAGAGCGAGGTTTGATATTTACGCAACTTCAGCTAACAGCATAGTTGTATATGTGATCAGTTCTGGTAAAACTTATACTTTAACAAGAGGATAAACGAACGGACACAAATCTGACACAAAAGCTGCAATCTGAAACAACGTGACACAGCAGGTTGCAGCACAGAAACCCGCATAAAATCTACGTTTTTTAATATTGCATAACGCTAGAAAACGCTAAAAATGCGGTTCATACCCGGAGTGTCATCTGTTCGAATCAGATCGCCGCTACCATGAAAAAGACCCGCGAGGGTCTTTTTTATTGATGTCTCGTGTGGTCACGTACGATAATGCGGTTTTTCTTGCCCGTTTCTTGCCAATTTTGAGATAGTCTTTCTGCTAAATTTTAATCGAATTTCTGTATCGGTTGATTCTTTTTTACCGCAAATATGAGTTATCTATAAAACGCAAAGAAAAATCTAGCTGTTCACTCTTACTCATCATCCTCTTCATCACCAAGAACATAGTCCGATGAATATACTTGATCTGATGAAAGAGACTGACGGAATTCGGTTGCAACCATCGTCTTGTTGAAAGCAGCTGTGGGTTCGAGATCGTTTACGATTTGCTCCAATTCATCAAGCGATACGCGGAAGAACTCCTTGCGAATATTGACTTTGTTCATACGACGATTTTCAAGCTGTGCATGAACACGGTTTTCAAGGGATACCGCGTCTTCTGAAAAAATAAAACTATGGACATCGAAACGGAAAGGAACGCTTGCATCACCAAGCTCGTTAATTCTATCCTGAGGCTCTTGACGTCGCGTCATGCCGATTTTGAAAACATTTTCTCCAAACGAACCAAGATTGCTGATAATATAAACAGTGCCAGCCTTGCCGTTTTGTAAATTGATGATCTCCTCTTTCTTCACGATTACATCAGACAGCATGCTTTCGAGTTGTAAAATACGGGTGTTCAACTTTTCTGATTCCTCGGCACTTTCAGCATACGAAAGCTGGTCCTGAATTTTCGCCAACTCATTATGATATTTTTGTTCCTCAGCTTCGACTTTTTTACGTTCGAGTTCAAGCGCCTTTCTCTCTTCTGTTTCTTGGCGCATTTGCTCTCGAATTGCAAGTTGTTCTTGACGCGACTGTTCTTTTTTTACGTAGTAATTATATTCGATTTTTACGGCATTGATGAAGAGATACTCAATTTCCCCAATGAATCTTGTTAGAGTTCCGATGATTGTCTGATTCCCTTTTCCGGCGATATCTAAGTACTTACGCGTCATT
>MKRK01000203.1:1994-4028 GCA_001896915.1 Clostridiales bacterium 43-6 | reverse complement strand
TTCTCATATTTCAATTCGATTAAGATATTCTGAAGTTCCGCCATTAATGCGATCACCATTAAGTTATAAATCGCAATATTACCCTTTGTAGTGTAACGAGAAGAATAAAGCTCCAGCAGAGATCTGATTTGTTTGTCGTTCTCACGGAAAGCTTTGCGAAGATCTTTGATATCCATACAGTTCAGCTTCAGTATTACTGACGGGCAAAGCTCATCATATGAAATCGAGTCGAGGTTAAGCAGAATTGTTTCATTTTCAAGCGAATACTCAATTGCTTTGTAAAGCTCTTTCATTCTTGTGAGCTTTCTCTGTTGAGTATTGATTTGTTTTTCGTACGTATCTGCTTTTGCACTCAAGCGAGCAATCTCTGCGACAAGTTGTTGAACGGAATCGCTTTTTGATGAAACCATTTGACCTAGATTTTCAAGTTCTTGGTTAGCTGCTTCAACTTTAATAGTGACCTCTTCATAACGCTCAGCCCCGATGTCGGAAAAACGTTTCTTAAGGTTTTCTAGTGAAGCAGTCTGCTGGTTCAAATAAACTGCATCTTTTGCATTTGCCTTGTGCTGGAATATTAAAAGAATAATACCTATGATCGGCGAAATGATTAAAGGAAGAAATACAATCGCAATTGGCCACAACGCAATTAATAGGACTATGAACCATGTTTGAAGATAGAATTTCTTTTCCATAATCTGACCTTTCAGCTTAGATTTGTTTTTTCAACGAAGTACAATATATGTGTAGTGATCTGACAGGCCGAAAATAAAACCGCGATAACTTATAATATCAGTTATCACGGTTCAAATCAAAGCTGTTTCTAGTGATTCTTCTTGTTTTCTTATTGAAACGCCCTCCTCACCTTCTCCGCATCCTTCATCTGCGTTTCATCCGCGAGGTGCGTGTAGATGCGCAGCGTCGTCGCCGGGTCGGCATGCCCGAGGTATTGCTGCGCGGTCAAAACATCAGCTCCCGCGCAATAAAAAATGGGAGCGTAGTTGTCACAAAAGGCAATTAAACAATCTAATTACGCCAAAACAGCGCCCTCAGGCGCTGTTCCCATATCCCCTATTCCCTTACTCCACAACAACCTTCCCTCGCTTGACCACCGCCTTGACCTGATTGGTTCCCATGCGGTGACACAGCATCTCCATACCGTCCGCGTTCCAGATTCGCAAAACCGAATACTATCTTTAATCCTCCGGCTCCAGCGAAATCATCTCTTCGCAATACGATGAATACGGGCGCAGTTTATCATAGTTTCTTGAAAACCGCAGGCGAGGGTCGATCTTTTGAATCAAGCGGTTTGTCGCGTCTTCGTTCAAGTGCTTGCAGACAAAGCGGGTATCCAATCCAAGAATACTGCATGCCTCCAGCGTCGGGCAGAAATTCATGGAATGAAAAACGATCATCGTGTTGCTCTTGCGCATGATCGGCGCTTCCTCCGGCGGGATGCCAAAACGCGCGAGCAGCAGGCGGTAGGCCGCGTCGAGCGGGTCGCCGGACAAAAACGCAAACCGGTTCCTGTTCTCCTCAAACCAAGCGGTTCTGCGCTGCACGGAATCCTCGTTGAGCGCACAGAGCGCTACCTCATCCGCGTTTCTCAGGCGCTCGATTTCCCGCTGAACCAAGTTCTCGCGTTCCTCCGCATTCATACCGTGATCACCTCCTAAAAATCACTGGAGCATATCACCATCGAACGAAAAAAGCAATCTCCCGTCAAAAACAGGAGATCGCCCGATTTTCATGATTTAAACAACAACCTTCCCTTTTTTCACCACGCCTTTGACCTGATTGCTCCCCATGCGGTAACACAGCATCTCCATGCCGTCTGCGTTCCAGATGGTCAGGTCGGCTTGCTTGCCGGGTTCGATGCTGCCGAGCTGTTCGCCAAGCCCGATTGCGCAGGCGGCGTTGAGCGTCAACGCCGAGAGGGTTTCCTCCGGCGTCATGCGATAGCGCAGGTACGCGAGGTTCGCCGAAAGCTGAAGATTCAGTGACGGGCACGAGCCGGGGTTGAAATCCGACGCGAGG
>MKRK01000203.1:0-1916 GCA_001896915.1 Clostridiales bacterium 43-6 | reverse complement strand
GCCGCCCGCGGCAAGCGCCGCGATGCCGCGCTCATCTGTCGCGATCAGATGCTCGGCAGAGACCGCGACGAGTTCCCCCGCGAGCTGCGCGCCACCAAAGGCATCGATCTCGTCCGCGTGAATCTTCAGCCCTAAGCCGAGCGAGCGCGCTGTTTCCAGCACGCGCCTGCTTTGCGCCACGGAAAACACGCCCGTCTCGCAGAACACATCGCAATAGCGCGCGAGTTGTTCGCCCGCCACCTGCGGCAAAATCGTTTCACAAACATAGTCCACATACGCATCCGCGCGCCCGGCAAACTCCGGCGGAACCGCGTGCGCTGCCATACAGGTCGGCACAACATCCATCGCGTGCGCCTCGTTCAGGCGGCGGACGACGCGGAGTTGCTTGATCTCATTCTCCACATCCAGTCCGTAACCACTCTTAATCTCCGTCGTGGTCACGCCAAAGTTCAGCTGCTCATCAAGAAACCCCATCGCGCGGGAAAACAATTCATCCTCACTAAGCGCGCGCGTTTGACGCACTGTGTCGAGGATTCCACCGCCCGCTTGCAGGATGTCGAGATAACTCGCACCCTTGAGCTTGAGCGGAATCTCGTGCTGCCGCCAGCCGCCGAAGACGAGGTGCGTATGCGCATCCACCCAGCCGGGAGTCACAAACGCGCCGCCCGCATCCAACCGCCGGGTGTCCGGCGGGCAAGGCGGAAGCGCCCCGTCCTCCGTGATCGAGACGATGGTTTCGCCGTCGATGAGCACGCTCGCGTTGTGATACTTCCGGTTTTCGCCTTGCGCAAAACCCCGCAGGCTCGTGTTGCCGACGGGGGTTTGCAGAAGCGAGATGTTATAGATGAGGAGCATGTTTCGCCCTCCATAATGCCATTTAAGACTTTGCGCAGTTCCACTGCGATCAAAATAAGCCGGGATTAATTCAACCGGTATTCCAGCACCTGCGTCTCGGGATCGAAGTTTTCTATCCCCAAATAATACTCCGCGCTGTCGATCAGCGCGCGCATCGGCACCAGCCCTACGATCTCCGTGCCGACGATATGCACGCCGTAGCGCGCCGCCTCGAAACGGACGAACTCCAACGCGCGATAGAGTGGTGTCATGCAGTAGTTGGTCATATTGATCGACACCTGTGCGCAATTTTTCTCCTTGAGGAACACGCCCAGCGCCTTGACGCAGGTCAAACCTCCGCCGGACTGGCGAATCACGCGGGCGATCTTATCCGCAATGCCCACATCCGTCGTGGAGAGGTTGATGTTGAACGCGATGAGCGGCGCGCGCGCGCCGACGGCAACCACACCCGCCGTGGGATGAATCGTCCGTCCGCCGAAATCCGGCTCCCATTGCGCTTCTTTCACCTTCTCTGCCATACCCTCAAACTGTCCTTTGCGGATACTTGCCAAGTTCTCGCGGTGCGGCGCGGAGGCGGACGCCTCATAGAGGAACACGGGCACGCACGCCTCCAGCCAGATGCGTTCGGCTGCTTTTTTCGAGAGCGCGACGCACTCCTCCATGCTCACCTCGCGAATCGGGATAAACGGAATCACGTCAATAGCACCCATGCGCGGGTGCTCGCCTTTGTGCTTTGTGAGGTCGATGTTTCGCGCGGCAAATTTCGCGAGCTGGACGGCTGCCTCCTCCACGCCGGCGGGATCGCCGATAAACGTGATTACCGTGCGGTTGTGGCTTGCGTCGCTGGAGGTATTCAGCAGTGTCACGCCCGGCGTGGAGCGAACCACGCCTGCCGCCTCATTCACAAGGTCGCCATCCGCGGTTGAAATATTCGGTACACATTCGATAATTTTTGCCATCGTCTTATTTCTCCTCATTCTTTTCTTCTAATACTCGATCTAATAGCGCGTCATCCGCCAAATACGGCAGGGTAATGTGCGCTCTCTTGCTTTCCCGTTCAT
>MKRK01000202.1:5595-9345 GCA_001896915.1 Clostridiales bacterium 43-6 | reverse complement strand
ATAGATACATATTGACTATTCCCATCCATAACAATACCGTTGCCGTTCAGTCCGCTGCCTCTTTGTACACCATTTGTAAGACTGCCGTTAATTTCATTTAACCCTGAATCATTCGCTATATCTCCGGCACTTTCATCAAACCGCCACAAGCCTGCCAGTTCAGGGTCGATAGTTGGGGTTGGCGTAGCTGTTGGAGTTTCGGTAGGAGTTGCTGTTGGCGTAGTAGTCGGGCTTACAGTTGGAGTTGGTTCCGGAGTTAAAACTTTATTATAAATTCTTAATTCGTCCAGCTTGGTTTGAAATCCTGCCGTACTTCCGCTCCCACCCATAAGGACGATCGGATAGGTCTGATTTCCGGTATTGATTGTGGCATTAGAATTGATAGAGAATCCCGAAAGAACATCGTCAACATAAATTTCAACTCTTTTCCCTCCGCTGTACTGTCCGTACTGCCCAATAATGTGATACCATTTTCCTGCCTGAATGACACCGGCGGCTGTAGCCGCCTTGGAATAACCATCACCAAACGAGCCAATGCTCAATGTAAAAATACATTCTACCGTACCGTTCCCTCTGATAAAAAATTTACACGGATAAATATTATCTTTTCCCGAAACGATTGATATATAGGTCGTTCCGCCCGGCAATGCACTGACGTAAACCCATGCAGATATGGCCATTTCCGAAAGTCCGTTTATGGAAGGAAGAATACCGGTTATTGTAGCCGGATTCGCAGCATTTGTTCCATCAAACGATAATGCTGTGCCGTTTTTCCCCTCAGCAGTCCATGATGCCCCTGCATTCATTGTTCCGTTCAGATTATTTCCGGAAGAATCGCTGAAAGCAGTCCCGTTTCCTTCTTCAAAATCCCATGCCCCGAGCAAGTTTGAATCAGCGAAAGCAGTGTGATTTCTTGTAAAATCTATTGCTGTAAACAGAATGTTTGTCAGCATTGCTATTATTAATATCTGAGCCCAAAGCTTCGTTTGCCTTATCATTATTCCATCCTCCTATTCAGATATTCTAATGGTTACTGCTTACAAATACATCTGTTACAACATAATTTTCAACATGAACAAGCACCTTATCGCCTTCTGTTAACTCTTCATATGTCAAATTATCAATTTTCCCGTTTAAACCGTCATATTTATAAATGTTTGCAGCTGATATGTTATACCATCTGGTTCCATCGTAAATGTATCCTTTTCTTCTTTCCAGAACATCAAAAAATTTGTTAAACTGTTCATTTACCCTGAACTCACCAAGGTTGGCAGGCGTTACCTTCGAAATATTTTCCAGCTGATTATTCGGGTTGGTAATAATTAACACCGTATCTCCCTGCTTGATATTGTTAAGTACTGAATTATTTTTTGCCAGAATCTCTTTTTTCCCGCCTTTGGCATATACATATAATTTAGAAACAACTTGGCCCTCTGCATTTACTGTAGAAGTGATACGGTCTACAATATATACAGCCGAGTCAGCATAATAATTACGATTTAAGCCCCTAAACACGATAAGAGCCGGAACCCGGTCTTCATCTGAGTCATAAACCTCAATATTGTATTTATCGGTACTGTTAAAGCTTTGTTTGGTAAAATAGTTATCATTGTTATCAAAATCCTCTGCCAGGTTTGAATCCGGAATAATCAGCATCTTAGTTTTTGTACCAAATATATATTTAAAATCAAACTCTTTTACAAACCAGTAATAGCTGGCTGCAGAATTTTTGTAATCCAAAGAAAAATACTGAGAATCGTATCCGTCCTTCGCCAAACTGATTTTATTTATTTTCCCGTCAGCATTGACGGAATATTTTATAAGCTGCATTTTTGTATTGGTAACTGAAGTCAAATCAATCAGATGCGTGTTGACAAAATCCAGTGCATTTACCGTATTATTTTTCATTTCACCTGTTTGATATTCAGTCACATTTAATTTTTCGGCTGTCAGTAATGTTAAAAGCTTCCCTTCTAAGGTTGCAATTTTAAATTGCGCAGAGCCTGAAAGGTCATTTTTATGTTTACCTGCCCGAATCAGATATCCGTAGCCCAAAAGACCTTTTAATGCGGATGAATCTGCAAATACAATTTTATTGTCACCGGTCAGATAAAAATCTGCAACCTCACCAAGCTGCAATCTGTCTGCCAGCGATAACCGGCTTTTATCTATTTTATATTCTTTTCCGTCTATCGACAGAATGTTATCATATTTTTCGGTCAGCTTTCCTTCCTGAATTCTATTTTCAGATACAATTACTGTTTTCAGAGGCATACCGGTTTGATTTCTGCTCATTAGAACAGAAATTACATCATACTCTGAAACAGCCTTTAAAGCGATTGGCTTTCCTTCATTTTGTAAGATAAATCCATAATCTTCATTTTCATCATCAAGCTCAATATCGCTGCATTCCTTATTTTTCACTACAATTGATTTTTTAGTTGCATTAATACCATCAACTAAATAATGTGAATAATTATGAATGACAACTACATCATATTTTTTATCATTATTGATATCAACTAATTTCACATTGCCGGACACAGGCGCCAGGTCTCTCTTATCCAAATCAACTGCAAAACCATCAAAAACCCCGTTATAAATAATACTTGCCTTTTCATCAATGACTGCTTTTCCTGTTTTAGACTGATCCGAATCCTTCCAATAACTGAAGTTTTTATGATCGGTGCTATAACTGTCAATATCATCTGCATCAACAGATATGATATTAGTATTAGCCTCGTCAACCGTTATGGAAAGAATATTTTTCTCAATATCTCCGTTATCAGCCGGTTCATCATATTTTACAAAATAAACAACATTATACCCCAACCAGTCATGAAAGTTAAGACTGTTGTTACCCAGCTGATACACATAGCCGTCAATTTCTATTTCATATTGTTCAATATCATCTTTATTGACTGTGCCGTGTAAGCCTGAATATTGCGTTTTTGTAATCTGACCTTTCTGCTTTTGTATTTTATGGACATCACTCAACAGTGTTTTTCCGCGCACGATCGTATACTGTGATGTTTCACTGAAAACAGTTTGATCCAAAAGATCACATTTCAAGGCATTGTATAATAACAGCGCCATATCCCCTCTGGTCAAATTCTCCTCAAAGGATAGGTTAATCCCCTTCAAAATACCAAGCTTTACTGCGGCTGACTGATAACCGCCTGGATATCCGCCTGCCTCCACAGCATATACATTATATTTAAGGGCATCAATGACAATTTTCACCGCATGCCCTAATTTTATAGAATCCCCGGGCTTGAAGTTACCATCACTATCCCCCTGAATAATCCCCGCGTCTGCCGCCATTTTAATCTGAGCCGCAGCCCCGTGATTTGCCGGAACATCATGATAAACAGAGGATTGTACACCATCCGCCATAATAGAATCCCAGTTCATCATTTTACAAACCATCGTTACAAATTCATCACGCATAACCGGCCGTTCAGGTTTAAAATTGCTGTCGCTATCCCCGGCCGCAATATCTGTAATTGCCAAAACTGTGCACGCTTCATCGTATTTTGTACCTTTGGTGTCCAAAAACGGAGAGTCCGTATATGTACGAAAAGCAGGCCTTTTCTTTGCGTCCTCGTCTAATGTATAGATTTCAAATTCCCTGCTGCTTGCCCAGTTTCCGGCTGTGGGACCTGTAATGGTTAATCTTACATAACGGTATTTTCCGCTTACAGCTTCCGAAAAAGAGGAGGTTGAAGAAGTTGCATTTGTCTCATCTGC
>MKRK01000202.1:4817-5558 GCA_001896915.1 Clostridiales bacterium 43-6 | reverse complement strand
AGTTTATAGTGCCACTTATCATTTGCAGCAAAAATTTGTTTGACTTTAACCAACGGATATACCTTTCCAAGGTCTATTTTCAGCCATTGCGGTTTGCTCCCCCCTTGGGCAACCCACATGGTTTCTTCACTTCCGTCAATTGCTAATTTTGGCTGGGAAGAACCATTTGAGCTTGAAGCTTCCATTTTCTTATTTGCAGAAACTAATATTGACCCGTCATCAGAAACGGTTAACTCCTCCGCAAAAGAACTATAAAATAATGAGGATAGCATCAAAAATGTTATGATTGCTGCTAAAACCTTCTTTTTTAACGATTTGCATTGAACTATATACACCTTTACTCTTCTCCTCCAAATAAATTCTTTTATCCTTTTATGGCGCCAACCATAATGCCGCTTACAAAATGCTTTTGCAAAAACGGATAAACAAACAGTATAGGCAGTGTAGCAACCATGATGGTTGAATACTTTATTGTAGCTGAAATTGATGCCCTATCCATATCGCTTGCATTATTCATCATCGAGCTTGTGTCACTGGCAACTAAAATTTCCCTTAAAATAAGCTGTAAAGGAAATAACTCCTTACTCTTGTTCAGATAAATCAAGGCGCCAAACCATGCATTCCATTGTGCAACACCATAAAATAAAATCATTACCATAAGGATCGGTATGGATAAAGGCAATATAATTCTGAATAATATAATAAAATCATTGGCGCCATCAAGTCTGGCCGATTCTTCGA
>MKRK01000202.1:4007-4723 GCA_001896915.1 Clostridiales bacterium 43-6 | reverse complement strand
TTCACCAGTAAATAAAGCGGAACAATCCCGCCGCTGAAGAACATTGTAAAAACAATCATGCCCATGATGGCATTCTTCCAGTATACACCTTTTCTTGATAAGCCGTATGCGCCTAATGTGGTTAAAAATATACTGATTGCAGAGCCGAAAACTACATAAATAATTGTGTTCATATAGCTGCGTAATATCATTGGGTGCTCAAAAACTGAAACATATGCCTCCAATGAGAATCCAAGCGGTTTTACCAATAACTCACGGCTTTGCGTCAGTAAGACAGGATCGCTAAGTGAAGCAAACAAGATATATAACAACGGATACAACGTTACAATACACAGCATTACTAACAGTGTGATATTCACGATATCAAATATCGTTTCACTATATGTTTTTTTTGTTACCATTTATAATCCCCCTCCGTTACCACAAACTGGTTTCGTTTACTTTTCGGCTGAGCCAATTTGCTGCAATTAAAAAAGCAAAATTAATTACTGAGTTGAATAATCCAACTGCTGACGCAAAACTATAATTGGCTTCCAACAGTCCTCTTCTGTAAACAAACGACGATATCACATCTGCTGTTTCATAAGTCATAGGGTTATATAACAAAATAATTTTTTCAAAACCGACGCTCATAATACTGCCCAGGCGTAAAATGAACAATATAACGATCGTAGGCATAATTCCCGGCAGGGTAATATGTATCAGCTGTTTCCATC
>MKRK01000202.1:2060-3905 GCA_001896915.1 Clostridiales bacterium 43-6 | reverse complement strand
ATTGATCTGAAAAGTTCAGGCTTCGAAAGTAATGAAAACCTTTCAAATCCCATAAAAGCAATCAAACTGTTTATGATACCGTCACTTGCAGTAAAATCAGAAATCATTCCCGCAATCACTACGACAGATATAAAGTGAGGAAAATATGTAATTGTTTGTACTGTCCTTTTAAAAAATTTGTTTTTTAATTCATTCAGCAGCAAAGCCAGAAGAATGGGAGAAGTAAAACCAAAAGCGAGCTGATATACGTTTATTAACAATGTATTACGTAACGTTCTCCAAAAATAGACGCCGTTAAAAAAGTCGCTAAAGTGCTTGAAAGCAACCCACGGGCTCCCTAAAATCCCCTTATTTGGAACAAAATCCTTAAAAGAAATTATTACTCCATACATCGGTAAATAACAAAATACAATATAATAGATTACAAGCGGCAATAACATCAAATAAATTCCGTAATTTTTGATAAAATCCTTTTTAATGATACTGAAAAATCCGGAATTATTTTTAACCGCAGACACTTCTTTCTGTACAGATGCTTTCATTTTTGCTTCAATCATCTTTTATCCCTTCCATATTCTGACTAATTAGATGAATATGCATTGTGAAACTTATTTTTTATAACAGGGCTGCTGCAAAATAAAGATTCAAACACAATTTCACAACAGCCACTTTATATATACTAAATCATTATGTTTAGTAAATCAAAAACAATGCCGCAAACTATCTTTCGTTATACTTATCCAATGCAGTCTGTTGTATTCTGATCGCCTCTTCAATGCCCATTTTTTTGCAAGTATCAACAAATTTATCAAAGCTGTCAGGTGATTCCACACCCATAATAACTTTTAATTCAAATTCAGACAAATAGGTATTAACCTGATTCATAATGGATGCATATCTTTGTGTATCACTGCCTACAGGCGTTACCGGCGGCATAAGTGATGTATCATCTGCTTTTTTCCATTGCTCTATTGCATTTTTTTGTTGCTGCAGTGAACTGTACTGTTCTACATATCTGACATCCTGTACAAAGCTGCCATTTCCCATTGATCTCATATATCTGCCCATTGCCGCTGCAATTGATAGACCCTGCGGATTCTTAATTATAATATCCATGTACTTTGGATATCCGTTTTCCATCTTATAGCTTTCATTCTCGATACCAAAATTGTACAGCATATGTCCTTCTTCTGAGTAACCGTAATCCAATAGTTTCGCCGCTGCTTCTTTTTCTTTACAGTTTCCTGAAATGGCTGCCCCGAATCCGTCAAATGCAGGAACCTTAGAGCTGAACTTTGGCAATTCCCCCTTGTTCAAAGTTGGAAACGGTGCTGCGATAAGATCAAATTTCGGATCTTTATCTTTCATAAGATTAATATATTTACCAAGCTGGGAACCAAGCATTGCAATCATGCTGCCTGCTTTATTACTGGTTACTTTTGCATCAAATGAGTCTCCTGTCTGTGATGCAAAATCCTTATCAATAAGACCTTTTCCATACCATCTTTTCATTAATGCAAGATACTCTTTGTAACCCGGTTCTATCGGACCGTATTTTACCTTTCCATTTTCCTGATAATATTCACGGCATACGCCATACGCCCCTATAAATGCCCTCGATGAATTCAGCCACACAGGTAAGGTTGTAAACGGAATCGCATCCTTCTTATCCTTAAAGGCTGTTAACACAGTTTCCCATTCATCTATCGTTGAAGGTACCTGCAGACCAAGTTCCTCCAGCCAATCCTTTCTTAAAACAGGTCCCTGGAAAACAAGCAGCTCATTGTCACCGCGTAAAAAAGGAAATACATAATAACTGCTGTCATTGGTCTTAATCATTTTGTC
>MKRK01000202.1:1794-1964 GCA_001896915.1 Clostridiales bacterium 43-6 | reverse complement strand
TTCGGGACCGCCCGGAAACTTTGACCAGGTCCATTCCACGATATCCGGCAGTTCGTTTGAAGCCACCATTAAATTGAACTGTTCTGTTTCCTGCCCCGAAACAGGGTGAACAAACTCAAGCTTCACGCCTGTTCTCTTTTCAAGCTCCTGATACAGCGGTGTTTCAGAAA
>MKRK01000202.1:0-1765 GCA_001896915.1 Clostridiales bacterium 43-6 | reverse complement strand
GGCACCAAACTGGAAAAATAAGTAAGCTTGACATTTTTGTCTTCTCCTGCTGACTTCGCTTTTTCGCCGGTATTTTTACAGCCGGCTAAAGTGCTGACTAATAAAGATACTACTATAAATGTTAAAATTAACTTCATGTTTAAAGGTCTCATATTAATCCTCCATGTTCAACGTGACACAAATAGTAATGAAAGTTACATGGAGGTCACGCACCATGTGTACTTTTTATACGATCTTTCACGTTATGTCCTCCTAAATTTTTATCGGTTTTATCCGGTACTTTAAATTCATGATATCTTATCATTCTTTATGTGTAAATCGCTGTTTTATCAAAACGATAGTCAAATCATAAAGAAATTCTACCTATCATGAATCAGTGCTGTTGATTGATGTAATTTTGAATTGATGTCATCAAATTGTTAGAAATCTTATTTTGAGCTTCAATTGTCGGATGTGTACCGTCAGTTGTCTCAGTTGCAATATTAACCCAACCTGTTGTGTCAATATATATTACTTTATTATCTCCTGCTGTGTTTCTTAAACTAACTGCCTCAGCGATCTCATTCTTATGAGCGCTATTAAACGGCGACATTGCAAAAACCACTGCATTCGGATAACAAGCTCTTATATTTTCTAAAAATGAAATGTATGCAGGTTTAAATTTCGATGCACTTTCCCCGGTTGAAGGATCATTTGTACCAAGATTAATCACAACATAATCAGGCACATATTTTGTGGTATCCCATGTTGATACGTTTGCCTCGCCCGGCGTATATTCGGATAATTTAAAGTAGCGGCTTACCATTCCTGTATTATCAGGTCCGCCTGAGCCTGCTACCATTGCTATCCCGCCAAAGGCAACTGTATTATGTGAAAACCCTAGCAATTCAGGTGTCTTAAAACTAAATGAACTTCCAAGTGAATTTACTAACCCTGCCCCGATATACCCTACTGAAATAGAATCTCCGATAAACTCCATGGCAGGCTTCTTTGCCTTTGGTTTTGTATCGGCGCCGTCATTTATTTTAAAGTTTCTGATTTTTGGGAAAGATTGCTGATACTCCGAATAAAACTTTACTGAATGGGCGCCTTCTGAAAGACCTGTTGCAAGCACCACTGTACCGCTTGCAGTAACATTTCTTTGTAACCCGCCGCCATCTATGCTATATAGAATCCTGCATGTATCTTCCAATGCTACTGAAATAGATGTGCCTGTGAAGTCAAATTCCAGACCACTTTCAAAGTAACCGTAGAAGGAACCATTCGCCTGTTCCTTCCATCTCCCCTGATACTGAATATTTTTATCATTCATAGGGATCAGTCCGTTCGCATATGTAACAGAACCATCAGCATGATAGGTTGCCTGTATGTTAATTTTATCAGATGTGAGCAGAGCATATGGTTGCTGCTTGTCATCCCAGACAAAAATCTTGCATATTGCCGTATTACTAATTGCAGGAAATAGTTTTTCAGTGCTTTCAACCAGCATTTCACTTCCTGCTTCCAGGGTAACTTCCTTTACATCAACATGGGTAATTGCTGATACGCCTGAAACTGTTTCATATATCGCATAAATCAACTGGAATGTTCTGCTTACTGTATCATTATTTCTGATATAGGCTTGTGCTTTACCGGTAAGGGTTGATAACTCAACCGGCTTTTGCTGCATAATAAGTCCCTTTGTGGTATTAACAACCTTCATATCATCTATAAATACAGGCGTCTGATGATAGCAATGATAAAGCTTTGAGATATCCGAAGCAGC
>MKRK01000201.1:8711-8999 GCA_001896915.1 Clostridiales bacterium 43-6 | reverse complement strand
AAACCTCTCTATGCTGATTTTGCAAAATACAGCCTGCCGGTGATATGCAACGAGCTCATGTGGGCGGCGGGGATATCGGCCCAGGCCGCCATACTGGGCAGAATGAGTACCGTTGCCGTTGCCGCCCAGGCTGTTGTTTCCATTGTTCAGCGGCTTGCCAGCGTCGCCTGCTTCGGTATTGCCAACGCCACAGCGATCATAGTGGGAAAATCAGCGGGAGCAGGAAACCTGAAAACTGCCCGAAAGGAAGCCAATACCCTCGTTCTCTTGAGCTTTCTGCTAGGGATC
>MKRK01000201.1:6291-8667 GCA_001896915.1 Clostridiales bacterium 43-6 | reverse complement strand
CATTGCAAAACTGCCCAAGGCGGCAAATGACTTGATGGTATTGATGTTTTATGCGTCAGCGGTTTATGTGTTTTTCCAGTCCTTTAATTGCACCAATCTTGTAGGCGTGTTACGAGGCGGTGGAGATTCCACTTTTGTGCTTGTCCTTGATGTTGTTTCACTGTATTTCACGGTAGGGTGCGGTCTCCTCTTGGCTTTATTAACACCTGTTCCTGTTATTGTGGTGTACCTTGTCATGCTCTCTGACGAAGCGATCAAAGCACCCTTCGGCATCTGGCGGCTTGTTTCCGGAAAATGGCTGAATAATATTACTCGCGAGGTTTCGTAAGCCGGTGATGAAGTCTATCCCTCTTTCGGACATACAATGTTTTGGGTCACCCCTTGCTATGGGCAGACTTGCTCTCCTTTTTTCCAGTATGCCTGTGCCTATGAAATACAACACAATAAATGAAAGCCCCCGTTTTCGAAAGAAAACGGGGGCTTCTATCGTCGGAACCCCTGAAAAAGTCAGGGTTATTTTTTAATGGCTTCCTGTTTTTTGCTCATTTTCGTTCACTCCACAATATCACAATTTCTCTCGATCACCTTTCGTCCCCGCCATGCATAAGCCCTGCCTGTCAGATCATCCCCCTTTGTATACTCAGGTCTGATATCGGTCAGAAATTCTTTGATATCGGTTTTTTCAATGAAATGATTATAGGGGCAGATGTTTTGGCAGATATCACAGCCCCAGATAAAACCGGACTGCTTGATCAGTTCTTTTTCTTCTTGTGACAAATCAGATTTTTTCTGGGTGATTTCCGACAAACACCGGGATTTATCCTCCATGGATTGTGCCGGACAAGCCCTGTAACACAGCCCGCAATCTTCGCAGTATGCAAGCTCGCCGCCGGTAGGAGAAAGCAGTAAATCTGTCACGATTTCACCAATAAAAACAAAGCTGCCGTACCGGCGGTTGAGCAGCAACCCGTTTTGTCCGATCACGCCCAGCCCTGCTTTCGCGGCGGCAAAAACCTCGGGAATGGGTGAATTGTCTGCAAAAGGAACAAAGTTGTTGTTTGGAAACGCTTTTTTTAAGGCAACGACCACCCTGTCCTGATACTCTTTTATCACCATATGGTAATCGGGAACAAGGGCGTATTTTGACAGTCTGCTATGGTATTCCCCCGTATAATAAGGAAACAGCATCACAATGACCGACTGCATTCCGTTCGTCAGTTGTGTCCTGTTTCGTGTTTCCAAAAGCCTTGAAGCGACATCTGTGAAGCAACAGATGCCGCTTATTTTGATCCCGTTATTTTGCAGTATGGTCTCTATTGTTCGATTCATAGATTACCCGCTTTACCATTGTCATGTGTTTCTAGAACATCCCTTGATGGAGTGAACCCAGGAAAAACGACGCACGACCGGTTCCCATTCTCAATTTCTTTTTATGGATGAAACAGTTGGCATTCTGCTTCTCAGCCGCATTTGGAATAACCGCAGTTTCTGCACATGACGCAGCCGCCCTCATGCTCCAGCCGCTCGCCGCATTCCGGGCAGAACTTCATTTTCCCTGCCACTGCTTCTTCTTTGGGCTTTTCAGGAACCGCCACCGATGTTTCAAACTTTTGCTGCTTTGCTACCTTTTCTATGGCTTTTGCAATAGCGTCCGGGCAAGAGGTACATTTCATACCCGACTGACGGATGGTGGAGGGGCAGCGGATCCCTTTCAGCTGATCCACCAAGGCGTCGGTGCTGATTCCGGAACGAAGGGAAAGGGAAACCAGCCTGGCTGTGGCTTCGGACTGGGAAGGGCATCCGCCGGTTTTTCCGGTATTGGTAAATACCTCACAAATCCCTTTGTCGTCATAATTCACGGTGATATAGAGGTTGCCGCATCCGATTTTGACCCGCTCGGTAATTCCCGAGGTGATTTCCGGTCTCGGTCTCGGTACAATGGATCCGGGTTGTGCTTCTGTCACCTGGTTTTCCTTCTTGACCGTGCCGATGTTCAGCACCTGTTCGGAACGGCTGCCGTCACGATAAATGGTGACACCCTTACAGCCGGTTTTAAAAGCCAGCATATATACTTCCCTGACATCGTCGGGGGTTGCGTCTTTGTTAAAATTCACTGTTTTGGATACCGCATTGTCGGTATAGGTCTGGAACGCCGCCTGCATTTTGATATGGTATTCCGGCGTAATATCATGGGCGGAAACAAACACCCTTCTGATGTCCTCCGGGATCTCTTCAATATGGGAGATGGTACCTTCCTTCGCTACCTTGCGCATCAATTCATCCGAATAGATCCCTCTATCAATGAGGATTTCCTTTAACACGGGATTGACCTCGATCAGCTCGGTACCGTCCATGACGTTTCTGACAAAGACATAG
>MKRK01000201.1:5678-6254 GCA_001896915.1 Clostridiales bacterium 43-6 | reverse complement strand
TTCTCACCGGGGCATCCTTGGCCCACACACTGACGTCAAACAACGGGAACGCTCCACGGATCCCGGCAAGCTCCACACTTTTTCGGCGTCCGTTGGTTGTGATAAACTCCATGATGGATTTTCCAAGCTCCACTGCCTCATCGGAATGATAAGGGATGGACAAATACAACAGCATATCTGACCAGCCCATGACGCCCAGTCCTATTTTTCTGGTCTTCTTTGTGGTTTCTTCGATTTTTGGCAATGGATATCGGTTGATATCAATGACATTGTCAAGAAAATGCACGCTTTTTTCAACGGTGGTTCTGAGCTTTTCCCAGTCCAGCGAATACTTTCCGTCTACCTTTTTTAGCATTTTGGTCAGATTGATTGAGCCAAGATTACAGGACTCATAAGGAAGCAGGGGCTGTTCGCCGCAGGGATTGGTAGATTCGATCTCCCCTTGGGAAGGCACAACATTGTCTCTGTTTAGTCTGTCCAAAAAGATGATGCCCGGTTCGCCGTTTCTCCAAGCGGACAAAACAATATCATTAAACACCTCCCGGGCAGATAATTTACCCACGGTCTTGCCGTCCT
>MKRK01000201.1:1524-5649 GCA_001896915.1 Clostridiales bacterium 43-6 | reverse complement strand
AGTTCGTGATATCCGCATTGTCGGATTTACAATGGATAAACTGCTGAATATCGGGATGGTCCACACGCAAAATGCCCATGTTGACGCCCCGTCGTGTCCCTCCCTGCTTCACCGCTTCTGTCGCCATGTTGAACACCCGCATGAAGCTGATGGGTCCGCTGGCAACACCGCCGGTGGAATTGACCGTCGCCCCCGCACCTCTCAAACGGGAAAAGGAAAAGCCTGTGCCTCCTCCGGATTTATGAATCAAGGCAGCTTGCTTGATGGCCTCAAAAATATCCTCCATGGTATCCTCCACAGGCAAAACAAAGCAGGCGGAAAGCTGACCCAGCGGTCTGCCCGCATTCATCAGTGTGGGTGAATTCGGCAAAAACTCTAAATTCGTCATTAGGCTGTAAAAATCCTTTTCCGCCAGCTTCACATCTTCTTCGGTTCCATAGGAAGCATCGGCAGATGCCACCGCACGGGCAACACGGGCAAAAAGCCCCTCTACAGTTTCGGTTACCTGTCCGTTATCGTCCCGGATCAAATAGCGCCTTTCCAGCACCTTGACTGCATTTTCGTTGATTTCCATTGTAATACCCCTATTCTATATATGGCAAATATGATTGTTTGTAACACTATATATTGTATAGATAACCACATGGAATGTCAATATATAAGATACAAACCTCCGGATTTCTACGTTTGTGACAATTTATTTTATGTAAATTTGTATGCTTTAACAAAAATACCAAAAAAATAAACAGGCATTGCCTGCTTATTTTATATGTAGTTTTCCTTCCCGGAAGCCTGTTGTCAGCCTATGGTCACACCGGTATAATAATGCTTCAATATGGACACATAATCCCATCCTGCTCCGGCATAATAATTCGCACCAACCTGGCTGAGTCCGATGCCATGACCATAGCCTTTCACCGCAAAGGTAAAGGTATCGGCAGAACTGTTATACACCACGGTATACGCATGGGAGCGAAGGGTATTGGCAGAACCCACCCGTGATGAGGTGAACAAATAATAGCGGATATCAATGCCTTTCACAGTTTTCAGTCCGCCCAAGCTAACGCTATTCACATAAATATTATTGGCGTCTTTGGTCAGTACAAACCACTTTGTTTTATCGCTGACTGTTTTCAAATCGACGCTGTATTCATCCTTTACATAGGTCGCCACATCTGCAGCTTTATAAGTTCTGGTACTGTCAAAATTGCTGTTATTCTTATCCACAGAGGAGTCCACGCTGACCAGATACTTGAGGTCGCCGCCCCAGACATCCTTACAGTTCGCTGTACGTCCCGCAGACATGGCACTGTAGACCGTGTCACAGATGGCACCGTTGTATTTCACCAGCATCCCTGCTGTGGCTTGGGCGGCTTCTGTCGCCCTGGTGCCGGCGGTCTTCATGGGTGCTGAGGGTGTTGTGCCATGACTCATTTGGTATCGCAGATACGTATAGGTTGCAACGGCCTGAGCCTTTAATGCTTCTTCGTGATAACCCGAACCCATTTCCGCCTCAATGATCATGGCGACGATCTTCACCGGCTCGTCGGTCACCAACGTTCCTGTGTTTTGGTTCTTCACCGAAATGGCAGTGGCGGACGGCTTTGTGGTGGTCTTCGTGGTTGTTTTGGCGGTCGTTGTGGTCGTGGGCTGTTTGGTGGTTCCTTTGCCTGAGGGCTTTGCCGTAGTCGCCTTGGTCGTTGCTTTTGTAGTTGTTACAATGACCTCCGGCGGGTCATTCATAGGGATTTGTACCGCAGCGGTATTTCGTGCCGTCACGGTGGTAACGCTGGTTGTTGTGGTGGTAGAGATTGTGGACGAGCCGATGGTAGGCTCCGTTGTGCTCATATTGGTTTCCGATTGTGTGGGTTCCAACATGGCATCCAACTTGGTCTGGTCCGTATGGAGTTCATACCAAGTTTCCGGCAACAACGCATTTTCGTTGTGTGTTGCCGAGGCCGTGTCTACATAGCCGGTTTCCAACGGTCGGACCTTTCTTGCCGAAATAACAACAGACAGACCGCTTTTTTTCCTATTCGGCAGCCTGTCGTCAGTCACCAATGTCAAAAGCTCATCGTCGCTGTTCACATCCACGGTGGTATTAATGACCGTCCGTTCCGCCACATCCTTCAGATAGCTGTTGAATTCAGCATCGTCAAAAAAATAATCCTTTGCCGCATTAAACTCTGCATCGTTCAAATCCGTCACCATAACGGAAAATATCTTCCATTTGTTTTCGCTGTACAAAGTATCCATTGTGATAACAGGTGCTTTTTGGTAAAAGCTCAGCTCCAGATAATTGGTGAGTTCCGCAAAGGCACGTTTGTCCATATAATTGCTTCCGTATAGGATTGTATTTCGGTTATAACCGTTTGCTTTGTAGGTAGGATTGAAATATAAAGTTCCGTATTGGTTCTGTTTTTTATTGAACAGATGATTCTTATAAAAATGACCATCGTTTTCTTTGGTGTACATCACAGGGCTGTTGATTGCGGTATCGGGAATGGTGATCCATCCCATGATGTCCTTATTTTGCCGATAGAGGGTGCCGAATTTTTCCAAAATATCCTTGGGGGCGGAAGAGTCGGCTTGTCCATACGCCAGATAGACACTTTTGCTGATTTTATCATAGGCATCGGCTTCCCCGGGTTTGCCAAGGATGAAAAACCCTGCCACTGTTCCTACAATACCCAGGAGAACAATCACAGAGGTTAAGATAAGAAAAAGCTTTCCTTTCGGTTTTATATCCTTTGTAACCCGGTTGGCAAAAAACTCTTCCTGGACGGTTACTGTGTCTTCTTCCGTTTCAGCAACGGACTGCTTAAGCATCATAACGGCAGTCTGCCCGTTGTGCAGCACATCAACGGCTTCCATGGCTTTTTCCGAAGATGGTTCAGGGATATCCCTCTCTGCCGGCACCGCCGGCAATATATTTTTTCTGATTAAATATGCGCTCAGCCCTTGTGCAAAGCTGTAATCGCCTTCGGATAAAGATTCACTGAGCAGCAGCATAATCTGATCGCCGCTGGAAAGCTCCAAACCAAAAACGACCCCGTCATCTGTATACAACGGAGTTCCGTTCTCGGGAAGAATGATTTTGTTTTCATCATAAAATTCGTTATGTACCTCGGTTCGGTATCGAGCGGTAGGAAGGTCATATTCTTCAATAAATAAAGCGGGTAAATTGACGGGACCGGTATAAAATCCGCCTATGATTACAATGAAATCCTTACTTTCCACCGTTTGGTTCAAATACTCCAAAAACGAATTCTTTTCTAAAAATGTGCTAACAGGCACAGTCTCATCCGATATCGGGTTTAGGATAGCGTCGATTTCGCTGTACCTGTCCCTGCACAAATAAATTGCTTCTGTTTTCATTCCTGCCACCTTCCGATGATAACTATGTCCCGTGGATAATCCATGCCGGCTGACAGTGTTACTCTCATTTATTCCGGGGCGGTTGTATCATCTTTCGTCGGTTCTGTGGGCTTAGTTGTCGTAGGAGGCGGCGCGGTTGTCTTCGTTGTGCTTGGAGGCGGCGCGGTTGTGTGGGTGGTACCCGCTACAGGCGTTGTGGTTGCAGTTGGCGGTGTCGTCGGTTCTGTGTCCGGTATGGTGAACCCAACGGGTGTTGTGGGTACGGTCTGCATCGTAGTGGTAACAGGGATCTCATAGGTAGGCAGTTGACTGGGCGGTGTAATCCCCTGAATTACCTTTTTGGTGGTTGTGGGTGTGGGAGCGGCACCTTCAAAGTTATTATAATTGCTGTTAACAGCATATTGCGGCTTTTTCCCGCCTTTTTTATCGTACCAAGCCTGTGGGAACAGGGGCTTGGGATTGTATTTTGCACCGGCGATCTCAACCTGCTTGCTTTCGCCGTCACGCACTTTTCTCGCCATGACAATCAGACGGGCTTCCTCAAAATCATAATCACAGGTTTGCAGCGTTATCATCTCATCGGTGGGCAAAATACCGACCGGTGCCTGGATAATGGAACGATTTTTACAGGCTTCAATCCACTGCATAAAATCCTCGTCGTTTGCGAAAGAATTCCGGCGGAAATTAAACACCTGTCCGTTGTCCTGCTCTTTTTTGGCATTGGTCAGGAAAACGGCAAACACTTTC
>MKRK01000201.1:0-1490 GCA_001896915.1 Clostridiales bacterium 43-6 | reverse complement strand
AAGCTGACCGAACATTTTATCACTCTTTACGTTTTTACCCACGTTGTGACCGTAAATAACAATATTTTTGCTGGGTTCTTCATACGTCAGCTTGCTTTTATAATCTGCATAATAGGATCCGTAGTAGTTATACTCTTTGTCATACCCTCTTCTCAAATAATAGTCGTTGTCCTTATACTGTACCACAGGACCGTCTATTCCTGTACCGTCTACTTTAATATACCCCACAAAGTCATTATTTTCTTTGTAGAGTGCTGCAAATTTCGGGTTTTTCACAGGGGAATTATAAGGTGTATAGCCGGGCTTATCTTTTTCTGTGCCGGGATATACCGCTTGAATGTGCTTTTTGATTTGATCTGTTTTATAACCGCTGTAATAAAACGGAATAATCGCACAGGCGCTCCAAATGATTGCCACCACAGCACACAGCGCAACGATTTTTCTTCCGATTTCAAATTTAGAATCGCCTTTCCATGGTATAAAATTGAAAAACAATCTTTTATACCATGGCGTTTTCTGCTTTTCCGCTTTCTTGATTATTTTCGCTTCCTCCTTGTTTTGTTTGCGTAACAATGCAAGATCCGTATTGTGAAAATCATCATCGCCGGAGTTTCTGTCAGGATTCGGTGAGAGATAAGTAAATTCTCCGTCATTCGCAGCCATCATGGTCTGCTCGTGGAGGTTATCATCAAAAACCTCGTCATTGATAAGACGGAAATCGAAACCTTCGCTCAACGGTGCTGCGCTTGCAAAAGATTTGCTCTCCTGTTGATCTCTGATCTGCGGCTTTGTTGCCACACCGTTGGTCTCTTTGTTGATAAAAGGCGCAATGATCGCGCTGATATCAATGGTCTCTTCCACTTTATTTGCTTCTTGTTCCTCGTTTTCGTCCAACAAGTCTGCCTCTGATAAATGTTGTTCCAAATACAATCTGATCAGATTCAATGCGCCGGATGCCGAAATATGGCGGATATATTCCCTCTCTACTCCGCTGCGGGCACTGTTCAGTTATATGGCATAGGTCTTGTCTTTGTCAGAAAGGGCAACATAAACAAGCCCCACAGGCTTATCCGTTTCATCACTGCCCGGACCGGCTATTCCGGTAATCCCGATGCCGATATCCGCACCGCTGAGGTCACGCACCCCTTCCGCCATGGCTCTGGCCACCTGCTGGGAGACTGCACCGTGAGCCGCAATCAGCTCTTGAGGCACATTCAGGATCTTTATTTTCGTATCATTGGCATATGCTGTGATGCCGGTCTCAAACACCTTAGAGGAACCCGGAATGTCTGTAATTCGTTTAGACAACAAACCGGCAGTGCAGGATTCGGCGGTGGCAATCTTCAGTCCTCTTTCAGCCAGAAGCTTTACCACAGCATTCTCAAGGCTTTTGATGTCCACGCCGTATACATAGGTAGCCAACCTTTGCTTTATTTTATCAATCACCGGTTTGATGATATGATCCGCAGAAAAGATATTGTCCTTTTTGG
>MKRK01000200.1:91506-91959 GCA_001896915.1 Clostridiales bacterium 43-6 | reverse complement strand
GTCGTGGCAACCGTTGTAAAGGATTTTACCTTCTTTCGCCAGTCCTATCATGTGGAGGGGCTTCCTTGGCAGATGGAGGGAGATTTTTGGGCCTATGACTATGTGATGTACGACGGGCAGTTTGAGATTATGCGGATGAAAAAAGCATGGTTCACCTGGGGAGACAGCTATGAGCTGACCATTTACCATCCCCAAAATGAAATTCTGTGTCTCAGTGTTGCCCTTGCGGTGGACTGTGCCATGGCACAAGAAGAGACCGCAAGTACAAATGCCTTTTGACAAACCCGAAAAAGACAAGGACATGCCGTCAGGGGTACGCTTGCCGCTGTGATTGCCCGGGAAATTCGGGATGACTGGCACTGTTTCTGTTAAAAAATGATCCCGTAGTCCTTAGCGGGATTACGATACAAAAAATGCTTAAACAATTCAGATAAGACTGCATCATAACCCATA
>MKRK01000200.1:87886-91491 GCA_001896915.1 Clostridiales bacterium 43-6 | reverse complement strand
TGAACCACGCAAATACCCCATGGATCACATACCCGGGCATTGGGGGAACCGAATATGGAATATACCACTTTCGCAAACAATTTTCGCTCCCGGCTGTTCCCGAAACCTTTGAAGTCCTGGTCAGCGCAGATAACCGCTATATTTTATATCTCAACGGTGCCGCCGTCAGCCGCGGACCTGCTAAAAGCGACCCGGCCAACTGGAAATACGACACAGTCCAGCTTGCACCGTTTCTAACGCAGGGGGAAAACACCATTGCGGCTGTGGTCTGGAACTACGGCGAGCATATGCCGCTGGCTATGATGACAGTAAAAACCGCCTTTTTCCTGCAGGGCGTCGGCACCACGGCAGATATCGTCACCACCGACAGTGGATGGAAAACATATCACAACACCGCATATACGCCGATTACAGACGCAGGTGCACAGGTGGGCAATCAATATCTTGTTGTGCCGCCGGGCGATCACCTCGACGGCGCCCGGTACCCATGGGGCTTTGACCGTTCGGATTTTGATGACAGCACTTGGGTCAGCCCTGTGAAAACTGACGGCACATGGCGGTTATCAAAGCGGGAAATCCCATGGATGGAACACACGGCTGTCCGTTTTGCAGCAATCAAAAACCACGACAAGGCAGATTTTATCAATGGTGGGGCATATACGGTTCCTGCTCGCAGCAGTGTTTCCTTTTTGCTTGACAACGGCGTGCTGACCAATGCATATCCTGTTCTTATGACCAGCGGCGGCAAGCACAGCGAAATTAAAATCACTTATAACGAAGCAATGTACGACCGGCATCTGAAGAAGACCCACAGGGACCGCACCGACGGTCTTCAGGTTTTGGGCGTCAATGATTGCTATCTTCCCGACGGCGGCAAAGAGCGGGTGTTTACCACCTTATGGTACCGCACCTATCGTTATGTCCTGCTGACGGTCACGACGGAAGAAGAGCCCTTGACGATCCACGATTTTTATGGGATATATACCGCCTATCCCTTTACACAGAAGGCTTCCTTTGCCTGCGGCAACGAGACCCTCGATACAATCTGGGCAGTTGCCTGGCGGACGGTGCTTTTATGCGCCCACGAAACGTACATGGACTGCCCCTATTATGAACAGGCACAGTATTTGGGCGACACCCGCATTCAAGCCCTGATTTCTTTATACATCACGGGAGATGACCGCCTGATGCGGGAAGCACTACGGATTTTCCGGTCCTCTGTGACGGAGGAGGGATTGACCCTTTGCTGTTATCCTGCCGGGGGCAATTCGATTATCCCTACCTTTTCCCTGCTTTGGATCAATATGCTTCACGATTATTTTATGCACCGGAGTGACGACGATTTTCTGGCAGAGTTCTTGCCCGATATGGGCAAGGTGTTAATCTGGTTTGAAAACAGGATTGATCCCGATATGGATTTGCTGGGCGAGCTTACTCACTGGAATTTTGTCGATTGGGCATGGCCCTATGATCCTGCCGTCAACGCCGGCGGAATTCCCCGGGGGGCAAACACCGGAGAACGGCATTCCGCCATTGTTACCCTGCAGCTGGTGTATGCTCTGCAGGCAGCCGCCGAAATTTATGCACACTTTGGTCTGACCGAACAGACAGCTCACAATACCTCATTGGCGGAGCGGTTGAACCGTGGTGTGTTTCATCACTGTTTTGACAACAAAAAAGGGCTCCTCTCTGACACGCCGGACCGAAAGGAATTCAGCTGTCATGCCAATATCCTCGGGGTTTTAACCGACTGTGTGGGAAATGATGTGATGAGCAAGGTTCTGGAGGACAAAAGCCTCAGGGATGTGACGCTGTATTTCCGCTTTTATCTGAACCGTGCCATGAAAAAAGCAGGTGCGGGCGAGCGCTATATGGACTCCCTGGAAAGCTGGGTAAAAATCCTCTCTCTGGGATTTACCACCTTTCCGGAAATCCCCGATGTCGACACCCGCTCAGACTGCCATGCATGGAGTGCAAGCCCGTTGTATGATTATTTTTATCTGCTGGCAGGCATCCGGCCTACCGCTCCCGGTTTTCGTGAAATCTCCGTCTCCCCTTCCTTCAACGGTTTGCCCTTCCTCAAGGCAAGCATGCCCCATCCCCGGGGTGAGATTGTTGTGGATTTAAAACAGGAGAACGGCAGGGTGACGGGTTTTGTCACAATCCCGCCGGATACAACAGGCATTTTTGAATGGAACGGCACCACCCTTCCCCTTCGGCCCGGAAACCAGGAAATCAATCTATAAACAAAATGCTTTGGGCTTCTGTCCAAAGCATTTTTTCTAAAATTTTGATCCCTTCATAATTGTGAATCCTAGATTGAATTTTCCTCTTTCATAAATCGAATAATGTGGTATAATAGAATTTATTATAAATAAATGCAAACCGTGTGCTGCGGCAGCGTGGGAAAACATATGGGATAAGAGGGTTTTACATGGAGCTTTTAAAAGAACGGATTCGCAAGGACGGCAATGTCAAAGAGGGAAATATCATTAAGGTTGACAGCTTTCTCAATCACCAGATTGATATTGCGCTGATGATGGAGCTGGGCAAGGAATTCAAGCGTTTGTTCGAAAACGAAAATATCACTAAAATCATTACCATTGAAGCCAGCGGCATTGCGGTCGGTTGTATGGCGGCACAGTATTTTCAAGTGCCTGTTGTGTTTGCCAAAAAATCAGAAAGCAAAAACATCGACGGAGATGTTTACAGAACCTCAGTGATGAGCTATACCCACGGTGTGGAATACACGGTTATTTTGGAAAAACGGTTTTTGTCCGCGGAAGATCGGATTTTGATCATCGACGATTTTCTGGCCACAGGCAAAGCACAGTTCGGACTGTTGGATATCAGCAGACAGGCAGGGGCGACGGTTGCCGGCATCGGCATCGTAATTGAAAAGGGCTTTCAGGGCGGCGGCGATCAAATCAGAAAAGACGGCTACAATTTACATAGCCTTGCCATCATTGACAGCATGGAGCACGGTGCTTTACGGTTTCGTGACTCATGAGGTTTTGGATAAAATCACCGCTGCATTCCTTGCCGAAGAGCGTTTTTTTCGGATTCAATGCAGCGGAAAAACCCTAGGTTGCAGCATGTATTCCACGAGGAAAAAGGAAGCAAAAATATGTTGACAAATGCGGAAACTTGTGCTAACATAACAACAAATTAAATACGCGCGTGGCGTTCCGCAAGGATAGTCGTATTCGGTACGATGGTGTATTCAAAACTGAATTTGAATGCGCTTTTTTTATTTCATACAAGATCGTTCCTTTTGACCGAATGACCGAAGTTTCTCTCAGGCGATAAAGGACAGGAGAAAACCGTCAGGTTGCACCCGGATGCGGTTGCGACCGGTGATGGTTTTGCGTTCTTTTGGGGTCTGGGTCTCTTTTATATCATAAACGGAACGGCGTAATTCAAAGCTAAGCCACCCAATTTTGTTTCTAAAAGGACATTAGCCGGAGGGCTTTATGTTATATAATAAAAACGGAGGAATGAAAATGAAAAAGATCATTGCACTTGCGCTGGCGATATTAATGGTTTTTGCGCTGGCAGGCTGCGAAAAGAAGGAATCATCCACATCAACGGGTACCACAACGGCG
>MKRK01000200.1:76025-87836 GCA_001896915.1 Clostridiales bacterium 43-6 | reverse complement strand
ATGAAGGGCATTCAGGAAATGAAGACCAAATTGGGTCTTTCCGACAGCCAGATCATAGAAAAGACACACATCAAGGAAGATCAATCCTGCTATGAAGCTGCTGCGGACCTTGCCGATCAAGGCTGCACAATTATATTTGCAAACAGCTTTGGTCATGAAAAATTCATGATGCAAGCGGCAAAGGAATTTCCGAATGTTCAATTCTGCCATGCAACAGGCTTTCAGGCAAAATCATCCGGCATTGCCAATATGCACAACTATTTCACCGCTGTGTATGAATCCAGATTTGTTTCCGGTGTTGTCGCCGGCTTAAAGCTCAATGAAATGATTGCAGCAGGCAAATTCACCAAGGATCAGGCCAAAATGGGCTATGTGGGTGCGTTCAACTATGCTGAGGTTGTTTCCGGCTATACCTCCTTCTATCTTGGCGCAAAAAGCGTCTGCCCCACCGTTACCATGGAAGTTCAATACACCAGCAGTTGGGCGGATATGACTGCTGAAAAAGAGGTTGCAACACAGCTCATTGCCAACGGAGCAAAGCTCATCAGCCAGCATGCCGATACCACCGGCGCTCCTACCGCTTGTGAAAAAGCAGGCGTTCCCAATGTGGGCTATAATGTGGACATGACCTCCGTTGCTCCCAAAACCGCTTTGACCTCTGCGACCATCAACTGGGGTCCTTACTATACCTATGCGGTTGACTGTATCATCAAAGGCGACAAAATCAGCACGGATTGGTGCAAAGGCTATGTAGACGGCGCAGTTGCCATCTCCAAGCTGAACGACGCTGCTGTTGCAAAGGGCACTGCAGAAAAAGTTGCTGAAGTGGAAGCAGCCTTGAAGGCCGGCACACTGCATGTGTTCAAGACCGATACCTTCACCGTGGGCGGCAAGACCATGGAAGATCTCATTGCCAACAACAAAGATTTTGCAAAATATTCTGCGAATGTAAAAGACGGTTATTTCCACGAGTCAGAAGTGATTTCTGCTCCTGCCTTTGATCTGAGAATTGACGGCATCAAGGAATTGATCAAGAAATAAACTACTCTTTAGCAACATTCGCTGCACGGCAGCAGCATAGAAAAACAATATGAGGGCTGTAGTCGGTCTTGACAAAGCCACCGTCCGCACAGTCAAATGTCTGCGCAAACGGGTTTTCTGTCGAAACCGCCTGCGTCCCTCGTTTTCTGTTTCGGTACATGGGTGCAATACAAATCGTACGGGGGGACTTTTGTTCAGTGGAAAAGGAATATGCAATCGAATTGAAGCAGGTAACCAAATGTTTTGGCGATGTCATTGCCAACGACAAGGTCGATCTCTCGGTCAGAAAGGGTGAGATTTTATCCATTCTGGGGGAAAACGGGAGCGGAAAAACCACCTTGATGAACATTCTGTCCGGCATTTATTCTCCCGACACGGGACGAATTTTTATGGACGGCAAAGAAGTCACCATCCGTTCGCCCAAGGATTCCTTTGCGCTTGGAATCGGAATGATTCATCAGCATTTTAAGCTGATCAATGTTTTGACCGCAGCGGAAAATATCATTCTCGGTCTTCCGGGAAAAGAGCGCTTAAAAATGAACCAGGTGATTGATGAGATCAACAGTCTGACCCAAAAATACGGGTTTGAGCTCAATCCCACCCAAAAGATCTATGATATGTCCGTGTCCCAGAAACAGACGGTGGAAATCATCAAGGTTCTGTATCGTGGCGCGGAAATTCTCATTTTGGACGAGCCTACCGCAGTGCTGACTCCCCAGGAAACCAAAAAGCTGTTTGACGTGTTGCGCAACATGAAAAACACCGGCAAGTCCATTGTTATCATCACCCATAAATTAAGCGAGGTTCTGGAGATATCCGACCGGGTATCCGTCCTTCGCAAAGGGAAATACATCGGGACCGTTGAAACAGGCGCTTCCACCGCCGAATCTCTGACAGAAATGATGGTGGGCGAAAAGGTCAGCCTGGACATCAATCGGGATGAACCCGTTGAGCCGGTCAAACGCATTGAGGTCCGGGGGATTACCTGCCGCAGCAAGGAAGGAAATTTTGCTCTCAAGGAGATTTCCTTCACAGCCAACAGCGGCGAAATCCTCGGCATTGCCGGCATAGCGGGAAGCGGTCAAAAAGAGCTGTTGGAGGCCATTGCAGGACTGCAGGAAATCGAAAGCGGCGAGATTTTATACTACGCCCCGGAAGGAAACACGGAAAAAATCTCTGAAATGAAAGCTGCAGACATCAGAAATCTGAAAATCAACCTGGCCTTTGTGCCGGAGGACAGACTCGGCATGGGTCTGGTGGGCTCTATGGATCTGACAGACAATATGCTACTTCGCAGCTATCAGGAAGGCAAGTATTTTTTTGCGGACAGAGAGACACCCAAAAAACTGGCTCTGGACATCGTGGACAAGCTTGATGTGGTCACTCCCGGAGTGGATACACCGGTGAGAAGGTTGTCCGGCGGCAATGTACAAAAGGTGCTTGTGGGCAGAGAAATCGCCTCCAACCCAAGGGTTTTGATGGTTGCCTACCCTGTCAGAGGACTGGACATCAACTCCTCCTATACCATTTATAATTTGCTCAATGAGCAAAAGAAAAAGGGCGTGGCAGTTATCTGTGTCGGCGAGGATCTGGATGTGCTGCTGGAGCTTTGTGACCGTATTCTGGTGCTGGCAGGCGGCAAGGTCACAGGGATTGCGGATGCCCGCTCCGTCACCAAGGACGAGCTGGGACTGATGATGACAAGTTCTAAGAGAGGGGGACACAAGCATGGCTAAAGAAATCTCATTTGCGGTCAGGGACAGGCTTTTTCGGATGGCGAAAAGAAGCACCCTTCCGTGGCACAGAGCATGGCTGATCCGTCTGATTGCGGTGTCTTGTTCTCTCATTGTCTGTGCATTGATCATTGTGGCAATCACAAAGCAAAATCCCATCGATATCTATCTCGGAATCATTGACGGTGCGGTGGGGAAAAGCCGCAGAATATGGGCGACCGTCCGGGAAACCCTCGTTCTTTTGATCATCGCAATTGGTCTGACCCCTGCCTTTAAAATGCGGTTTTGGAACATTGGCGCGGAAGGACAGCTCTTAATGGGCGGTGCCGCCGGTGCGGCTGTCATGATTTATTTGACCGGCATTGTCCCCGGGTGGATGGTGTTGATCCTCGTTTTTGTTGCCAGCATTCTGGCTGGCATGCTTTGGGGCTTATTGCCGGCAGTGTTCAAGGCATATTTTCATACCAACGAAACCTTATTTACCTTGATGATGAACTATGTTGCGATTCAGATCGTCACGGTTTGTATCGTCTTTTGGGAAAACCCTCCCGGCTCAAATTTTGTCGGTGTCATCAATTCCGATTCCGAAATCGGCTGGCTGCCCAAGCTGTTCGGGCTGTCCTACGGCTGGAATCTTATCCTTGTGCTATCGGTGACCATCGGTATGTTTATTTATATGAAATACAGCAAGCAGGGCTATGAGATCGCCGTGGTGGGCGAAAGCAGCCACACCGCCCGGTATGCCGGCATCAATATCAAAAAGGTGATCATCCGGACCATGCTGATCTCCGGCGGCATCTGCGGTTTTGCAGGAGCAATTATCGTCAGCGGTGCCAGCCATACCATATCCACCACCATCGGAAACGGCAGAGGCTTTACCGCCATTATCGTTGCGTGGATGGCAAAATTCAACCCGATCGTTATGATTTTGGTTTCCTTCTTCTTGGTGTTTATGCAGCAGGGCTCCATTCAAATTGCCACTCAGTTCGGGCTGAACGAAAACGCCTCCAACATTATTACGGGAATTATCCTTTTCTTCCTCATCGGAAGCGAGTTTTTTATAAATTATAAGCTGGAATTCCGCAAACAAGCCAAGGAGGTGCAGGGATGAGTATGCTGCTTATCTTCATCCAAAATGCCATCGGACAGGGCGTTTGCCTGTTGTTCGGCGCCTCCGGCGAGATCATGACGGAAAAATCGGGAAACCTGAACCTTGGGATCCCCGGCATCATGTATATGGGCGGCATTTCCGGTCTGATGGGTGCCTTTTTCTATGAAAAAGCGGTATCTGACCCCATCCCCTTTGTGGGTCTGGTTATTTCCCTGCTTGCTTGTTTGCTTGTTTCTGCCCTTGGCGGGCTGATCTACAGCTTTCTGACCGTAACCCTGAGAGCCAATCAAAACGTAGTCGGTCTGGCACTGACCACCTTCGGCATGGGCTTCGGCAACTTTTTCGGCGGCTCGATTTCCAAGCTGGCCGGCGGTGTCGGACAGATCTCCGTTGCCACCACATCCAGTGCATATCAGGCAAAGCTCCCCCTCTTGTCCGATATCCCGGTGGTGGGTGACGTGTTGTTTTCCTATGGCTTTATGACCTATTTGTCCGTCATTCTTGCGATTGTCCTGACCGTTTTTCTGAAACGGACAAGAAAAGGGCTGAACCTGAGAGCCGTCGGGGAAAGCCCCGCAACGGCGGATGCCGCCGGCATCAACGTTTCCCGGTACAAATATGTCGCAACAGTCTTAGGCTCAGCCACAGCCGGTCTGGGCGGCTTGTTCATTGTCATGGATTATCTGGGCGGAACCTGGACCAACGACGCGTTGGGAGACAGAGGATGGCTTGCCATCGCTCTTGTAATCCTTGCCTTGTGGAATCCGGCACGTGCCATCTGGGGTTCCTTTTTGTTCGGCGGTCTGTGTATTTTATACATCTATTTGCCGGGCTTAACAAGAGAAACCCAGGAGCTTTGCAAGGTAATCCCGTACGTGGTGACTATCATCGTCCTTGTTGTGACCAGCAAGCGAAACAAGCTGGAAAGCCAGCCTCCCGTCAGCCTCGGCGAACCGTATTTCCGGGAAGACCGATAGTCTTTTCGCCCGCAAAACCCTAAGAGGACCCTCCCCCGTTTCGCCGGGGGTTGTGTATTCAATAAAAATTGCACCGGGACAGAAACAACAAAAGACTGGTGCAGGTGCTGACTTACTTTTGGTGAATCGGCACTTTTTCTGTATTACTGTTTTATTTTGTGATAATAAGGGTGACTTATGGATATCAAAAAGTTCATCAACAATCTCAATGCGTTAAGAGAAGCCGCCGTGGTGCTTGATAACAAGCTGGATATTGTATCAATGAAAACCGAAACCTACACCGAAAAGGTGATCCGCAATTACATTCATCTCATTGCGTTTGTCATGAAACGCATGCGAATCAAAAATTTCGACCATTTAGAATTTGTTCCCGATTCATTCGACAATATCACCGTGTTTGTCCATAAGGGAACCAAGAAAAAGGAACTGGATTTTGATTATTATATCAGACACAATGATTTCACCGAAACCGAAATGAGATTTGAAAATGAAAGAATGCTCCCGGACTGCAATCCGGAAGTTATTCTGGCAAGACTGCGGGCGCATGATTTTAAACAACAATGAAAAGGAATCCGACCGGACAGGGAGGTGGGAAACACTTGGAACGCAATGAGATTTATAACAATGCCGATTGTGTGAATCATCACCAGCTGGGCACAGCGGTATTCGGTTCCCAAAACCGCACATGGTTATTTGACCCTGCCGGGTTTCAAAACTGGACGGGGGTTGAATTGGTTATCCTGGTGGATCCGGTATTGTCCTCAGACAGGCTATGTCTTGTGTTTGGCATATCGGACTCTCCCAATGCGTTCTGGTCTGTCCTGAAGGTAAAGCCGGGCAAGCCTGTTTTGGTTCGTTTCCCCTTTTCCGGGTTCACCGAAAATGTGACCGGCGAACCGATGCTGCCCGGATTGTCCCGTCTGAACGGCACAATTACCGTAACAGACGGATGGACCTCCGGTCAGCAGATGAATTGGAACGTCCATATCAGCAACATTTATTATTATCGTGCCGGGGACGAAGAAAACCCGGAGGATTTGTTTGACCGTGATACAGCCATTGCGGTTGACTGGTCAAGCATCGATGATGTCCATGTTTGCCTGTGGTCCCATTGGGGAACAGTGCAGACGAACCCGGACAGCGGTCGCTTTGGTCCCGGTCGGGGCGATCTGAGCTATCACAGCAATAATATGGAGTTTTATATTCTTCCCGTTACTCAGGTTGCAAAAAATATTTTGTTTTATATTACACAATGCGGACATTTTTACAGCCGCAAGGGGTTTCATCTGCAAACCCCCAGCGACCCCATGTATGATCTTTTATATATCGTCGAAGGCAATGCTGTCATGGAGCTGGGCGGAAACAAGCAAGCGGTCAAAGCCGGAGATCTCGTTCTGGCAGATCCCGGCCGCCCGATTGTTTTGCCGGAACAAAGCTTCATCAATTTTTATTGGCTGCATTTCGGCGGTGTTTTAGCCGGTGAGTTTTCAAGGCTTCTTTCCTATTACCGTGCCAATGTAATAGTGGAGGTGGACTTTGATTTTGTCAAGGAAAATCTGATTGATATCATTCTTGCCCAGCGTGTCAAGCAGCCCTTGTCTGAAATAGAGGTATCCACGAAGCTTTATCACCTGCTCTGTGAATTTCTCAAGCATTCCTCAGCCGTCATTGACGGAAACAAGACCATCATCCGTTCCGCCGTCAGCTATATCAGAGAAAATTACCGCAAATCGTTGACGGTCAATCAAATAGCGGACTATGTTTCTGTCAGTCCCTTTCACTTTATTCGTGTATTTAAAAAGAATACGGGCTATTCCCCCCATGAATATTTGGTTTTAACACGCCTGAATGCGGCAAAATTTCTGTTGGAAACAACGGATTTGCTGATCAAAGAAATTGCTCTGGACGTTGGATTTTCCTCCGAGGCCCGATTTGTTTCCGCATTTAAAAACGATACCGGCAAAACACCTGGTGAATTTCGTAAATCACAAAGCTGAATGTGCCGTACCGCAATTTATCGCAATCAAACCGCAATTTATCGCAATCGTTTCAGATTGACCCGGAACGAATCTTCCCGTATACTGAAATCAATAAAAGTATAAGGAGAGATTGGATGAAACGGTTTTCTCGCAGCATGCTCTGCTTTTTGATTGTGCTGTCAGTCTTGTGCAGCATGGCATCCCTGACGGTACTGGGTGCGAATACACATAACAATCCGGCAGACACGGCTTTTTCGGCAAATAATACAGCGGTGCCGAATCCTTATTATGAATGCAGCTTCCCGAACAGCGACGGGCACCTCTGGGGACTGTCCTCCAATAACAGCCTTACCGCAGTGAGAGAAGGATTTTCCGGGAATGCTTCTCTGACCGTCACCGCCAAATCGGCAGACGGAAACACGTTATCCGATACCCAAAAGGTCGGAAACGGTGCAACAGTGACCGTTTTTGCAGGCGGACAGAATACAAGCTATCAGGTATACTATCTGGGGGATATCAACAACGACGGCAAAATTGATTTGGTTGATCTGCTCCTGTTGAAAATGCACGTTTTGAAAATAAAAATAACAACAGGGGATAGTGCAGTGGCGGCAGATGTGAACCAAAGCGGTAAAATTGATTGCGTCGATTTTGTTACAATGAAAAAGCATGTGCTGAAAATCAACTCCATCAAACAGCAATACATCCCGTCGGATGTAACGTTTATCTCCGCAACCTATCCCATGGCGACAGCAATGCAAAGCATGAAAATCAACGGACGCTGTGTTCCTGTAGGGACGGGCATGTCCTTTGACTGGAGCAGTGCCGGCTTTGAAGCCAACCTGTTTACAGAGGGTACTGTCACCGCAAGCATTGTCACGGCAGGCTCGGGAACCATGGCGGTCATTATTGACGGAAACCAAAATAATCTCAAAAAAATTCCGCTGGTCTGGGGCAGCAATACCGTGACTCTGGCACAGGGCTTGTCAAAGGGCTGGCACTCCATCAAGGTGTATAAACGTACGGAAGCCTCCATGCTGCCCGCAACCTGGAACAGCATCACCTTTGCCGGCAAATTCGCATCAAAACCGGTTTCAAAACCGTTGAAAATAGAGGTATACGGCGATTCCATCAGCTGTGGCGCATGGAATGAGGCGGTCAACGGGCAAACCTCGGGTCTTGTATATCAGGAATACGAGGATCCCGCAAGATCCTATGGCGCCTTTGCGGCAAAAGCCATTTGTGCCGATTACAGCATCGTTTCCGTATCGGGCTGGGGTCTCACCGTGAGCTACGACAATAAAACAACCAACAATGTTCCGCGGATTTTTCAAAATGCCGATTGGAGCGGTTCAAAACAATGGGATTTTGCAAAAAACCAGATGGATGCCGTCATCGTCAATATCGGCGGCAACGATGCCAGTGCGTCGACAAACCGCCCGACTTCGGAGGTGTTTGAAGCCAAATATCTCGAATTTATTACAGCGCTGCGGTCAAAATACCCCAATGCCTATCTCTTCTGTGTGGACGGCATGGTGGGCCCAAAGCCTTATAATCAGAACGTCAAAAATGTAGTTGCCGCCATGGCGGACGCTAAGATCAGCTATGTCCAGCTTCCTGCCAATATGGATGGCGGCGGCGCCCATCCCTCAATCCCGGGTCATCAGGCAGCGGCCGATGTGCTTGCTGCCGCAATGAAGCAAGCCATGAACTTGCAGTAGCAGCGTGTTACAAATAAACACCTTTCGCTTTTTGCGGAAGGTGTTTTTGTGTGTTGTTTTTACAAAGAATTTATTGCAAATGGGAAAAATTTGTTATATGATTATAGAAAAAAACAGAAACGGAGCATCGCAATGGAACAATGGGATATCTATGACAAAAACAGGGTTCTGACAGGGCGGACAATGGAACGGGGTAGTGTGTTCCTCCCGGGAGATTATCATCTGGTGGTGCATGTCTGTATTTTTAACGGGAACAACGAAATGCTGATCCAACAGCGCCAACCCTTTAAGCACGGCTGGTCCAATATGTGGGATGTCACCGTGGGCGGCAGTGTCACCGCAGGCGAAACCAGTCACCAAGGGGCCCAGCGGGAGCTGTTTGAAGAAATCGGTTACCCTGCGGATTTGTCAGCCGAACGTCCCTTTTTCACCATGAATTATGAAAACGGATTTGACGATTTTTATCTCATCGAACGGGAAGTGGACATTACCACCCTTACCCTGCAATACGAAGAAGTGCAGAACGTGAAATGGGCAACCAAAGAAGAAATCCTGCGAATGGTGGCAGAGGGCACCTTTATTGATTATTGGTTTATGGATGTGCTGTTTGAGATGCGAAAACAGCGGGGGGCGATCCGGGAAACAAAATAATGTTTCCTATCAAAAAAAGAGGTGTTTGTATGTTAGGTGATTTTATTGGGTTGTTCTTCTTTCTGGCGGTGTTTTTGGCTGCTCTGGGCGGCATCGTCGGCTGGTTGATTTATACTGCCGGCAAAAAGAATTATGAGCGGTCGGTGTATTATGAGATCACCCACAATAGCTATTCCAAGGTGCGGCGGGATTTGGGCTTGTTCGGTGAATATTACACCTATCTGAATTTAAAGGATATCACACCGCCCGGCTGTTTTTTGTTTAACCTCTATCTGCCGAAGGGTGACGGCAAAACAACGGAAATCGACGTTGTGTTTATACATACCAGCGGGATTTATGTGTTTGAATCCAAAAACTACAGCGGATGGATTTTTGGCACAGAAAGCCAGAAACAATGGACGCAAACTCTGCCCACAGGGGGCACAGCCCAGAAAAACCATTTTCTGAACCCCATCATGCAAAACAATATGCACATTCGCTACCTGCAAGAGCAAATGAAGGATTATCCCGATGCGCTGTACCATTCCTTTATTTTGTTTAGTGACAGGTGCGTGCTGAAAAACATAAAAATGACCGAAGGCAAAGCCACGGTCATTCAACGGTATCAGGTAGGCAAGGAAGTAACCGCCCGTATGAATGTTGTGGGCGAAGTGTTAAGTAACGAGCAGGTGCAGGAGATTTATGCAAGGTTATACCCGTTTACGCAAGTGAGCGATGAGGTGAAAATGGCACATGTGGCTGGGGTCGGGGGGATGCAGTAGAATAAGTGATACTTATTAATTCGCAATATTCTACTTCTTCCCGTCAACCTCGCAGTTCTTAACGGCAAAATCAATAAAAATATTAATCAACTCGTTTCTGGAGCGGTTTGTCTTTATGGCAAGGTCGTCGAGTTCGGAAACGAGTTCTTCTTTTATTCTGACGGAAAAGGTGCGGTAGCCGTCGTATCCTTTTTGGCGGTCTTTCTTTGATAGAATTAATTTATCGCTCATATTCTTTCGCCGTTTGGTAAAATAAAGTTTATTTCAAATTCACAGTCAACAGATTTTGCGATTTCGTCAAGTTCAGTAAGAGAAAAGCTTTTCCGTTTCAATTTTCCGCTGAAGTTTTGAGGTGTCTGGTCAGTGCGTCTTGCCAGTTCCGACATATTGGTCTTTGTACGAACACAGAGTATTTTGATTTTTTCTTCCAATGTCATATTTATCACGGCTCCTTTTGTTTATTTTGATTGTATTCTGTAAAATTTAAAATGTCAATTCGTGAGTTTATAATGAAAATTTCATATTGTAAATCTATTTGTTGACATAATTAATTTTCTAATGTTTATTATTAATTATACAGTTTAAATATATACAGTTAAAATATTTTTTAGGCGTAGTATGCCTATATTATAATTTTCAATTTGTAAAATGCTATAATGAGGTTACGCATTGCCGCGCTGGCGCTCGCAATGACGCGGTGGGAAGGGTGGCTGCAATGCCTACAGAAACAATATAGGGTACAACTTGGCGTCATTGCGAACCGTTCCTCAGAATCGGTGTGGCAATCCGTATTCCTTTGGTACCCTTGTGCGGTTCAATGGAATGATACACAGGGGTTACGGATTGCCACGCTGGCGCTCGCAATGACGCGGTGGGGGTTCTTTGCAGGGTCTGTTTTAACCGTGCGGGACAGTTTAAACTTTTGCAACGGCTTATTTTAACCCTGCACACTTCCCCTTGGCGTCATTGCGAACCGTTCCGCAGAATCGGTGTGGCAATCCGTAATTCCTGTCCCAACAACGGAGGGGAAATTTGTTGCGTGTTGGACGGGCGTATGCGATACGCCCCTACCGCAGGGGGAGGGTTCTTTGCAGGGTCTGTTTTAACCGTGCGGGTACCAAAGAGACGCGGGCGTATGCGATACGCCCCTACCGCCGGAGAAGGGGTCCGGAGATGGTTTGTTTTTAGCCGTGCGTGTACAGTTTTAACTTCTGCAACGGCTTATTTGTACCATGCTGGCTTCCCCCTGGCGTCATTGCGAACCGTTCCGCTTAAGCCAACGAAGTTGGCTTTACGGTGATGGCAATCCGTATTCCTTGTCCCGTTAACAATAGTGTTTTTTTTCCATAACCTTTGTTTGTATTAAAATAACAAAGAGCATCAAGGAGTTACGGATTGCCACGCTGGCGCTCGCAATGACGCGGTGAATGTTCTTTGCATGGTTTGTTTTAACCGTTCAGGTACCAAAGAGATGTGGGCGTATGCGATACGCCCCTACGAGGGGTGGGGGTTATTGGGATGGCTTGTTTTAACCTTGAGGGGTAACACTTGGCTTTATTTGATAGCGAACAGAAAGGGTGGGTTATATGACAAACATATTGGAGGAATTGTTTTGCGGGCGGATTTGCCCGTTGGAACGGGGGTTTGACACCGATTCTCCCTACACAAAAAGCTGGGAGAAAAAAGAAGTAATCATGGACCGGCTGGAGGAACGGCTGGGAGAAGAAGAAAAAGCGATTCTGCAAAAGCTTTATGATGCCCAGTATGATGTGACCTATCATACCTCACTGACAGCGTTTTCAGACGGATTTTCCCTGGGCGCAAAGTTTATGATCGA
>MKRK01000200.1:73214-75985 GCA_001896915.1 Clostridiales bacterium 43-6 | reverse complement strand
TCAGGGCGTTTGTCAAAACTGAGCCGCTGTTTTCCGTAATGGTGCGGTCAATCCGTGTTTGCGTTTCATCCGGCCGGCAGCAACGGTCAATCCCACAAAACCCCTGCAAAGAGAGGTTTTATGACAAAAGGCGTATCGTTAAGCCTTTTCCGGGTTTTTGTGATGTTGCTTTCGGTATGCGGTGGGGGATTCTCCCGTTTCCTTTCGAAACAGCCTTGAAAAATAATTATAATCTTCAATCCCTACCAGCCCTGCTATTTCGGCAATCGCCAGGTCGATATCCGTCAGCAAAAACTTGGCACGCTCCATTCGGTAATCGGTTACCAATTGACCCACTGTTTTGCCTCCCCGGATCTGTGCCGTTTTGCACAGGGTGGAAACGCTCACAGACAGGTCTGCCGCCATTTCGCTCAGATGGAAGGATCTGTGATATCTGGTCTCGATATACTGCTTCATCCGTCCCCAAAGATCCTCCCGCCGCAGCTTCATCATTTGCTCCAGCCGGATATAGCCCACGCAGGCGGTCATAATATTGGCCGATGCAAGCAAGAAATCCGCAGGGATTTTTCGGATACTGTCAAACAGCCGCGAGAAAGCGGCAGTGTCCGTCATGATGTTCTTGCAGTTTTGCCATATGACCTCCCGCTGTTCCTTGATGCCCCGGTCATAGAGCACCTGACCGAACATCAGAAACCCGGTAATGCCCTCCTCGTCAATGATTGGCGAGCAGACCTCCAAGATCCCGGCATGGCAGCGGTAGGTTACCGTCTTCCCTGTTTTGTTTGCTTCCTTCATCCCGTAGATGTCGCATTCACGACAGCGGCGTGCGCCTTCCACGCTGGTGCGGATTTTTGCACAGAAGGGACTGTGCACATTGGGGTGTTCTGATAACAGGCGAAAGTCCACATCAAAAATCGCAATACGCTGACCTGTCGAAATATAAAAATCCTCCAAAAGCCGATGTAATTTTTCATGATCAAAATCTGTCTTCATTCTTTTCTCCGTATTCATGGATATGATAATTTTAGTTAGTTTGTAATTGTGTCCTATTTTATAATAACATTATGCTATAAACTTGTAAATATAAAATAGTATAATTGGAAGTATGACCATATTGTATTCGTACGATATGGTATGCATTGTTCAATGTGACGTATTCTAATAAAAATTCAGCAGACATTCACAGGAGGGAACCAATGATGAAACAACCGAAAATCGGTATTCGCCCTGTCATCGACGGTCGATGGGGCGGCGTTCGCGAATCCTTGGAACAACAGACCATGGACATGGCCAAAGCCGCAGCAGAGCTTATTTCAAACAGCTTGTATTATGCCAACGGCGAAAGGGTGCAGTGTGTCATTTCTGCCACCACCATCGGCGGCGGCATGGAAGCGGCACAGTGTGCAGAACAGTTCAGCGGAGAAAACGTGTGCGGTACATTGACCGTCACCCCTTGCTGGTGTTACGGCAGCGAAACAATGGATCTGGATCCGCTCACCGTTAAAGCCATTTGGGGCTTTAACGGTACAGAACGACCCGGTGCTGTTTTTTTGGCGGCAGCGTTAGCCGCCCATGCCCAAAAAGGGCTTCCCGCTTTCTCGATTTACGGGCAGGATGTGCAGGATAGCAGCGACCGCTTCATCCCCGGGGATGTGGCAGAAAAAATCCTGCGGTTCGCAAGGTGCGCCGTTGCCGTGGGGCAGATGCGCAACAAGGCTTATGTAAATATCGGCGCCGTTTCCATGGGCATTGAGGGTTCTTATTGTGACGCAGACTTTTTCCGCCAATATCTGGGTATTCGCCCGGAATGGGTGGACATGACGGAAATTTTGCGCCGCATCAAGCTGGAGATTTATGACCATGCCGAATATGAAACGGCTCTGGCATGGGTTCGCAGCCACTGCAAGCCCGGCATCAATGTCAACGAGGGAAAAGCACTGCCGGATATCATCAAAAATTCCAAGGTGGTGAGCGAGGAATGGGAATTTGTCGTTAAAACCGCACTCATCATCCGGGACATTATGTCCGGCAACCCGAAGCTCAGGGAAATCGGCTGGCATGAGGAAGCATTGGGGCGCAACGCCATTTTGGCAGGGTTCCAGGGGCAGCGCATGTGGACAGACTGGCTTCCCAACGGGGATTTTGCGGAGGCGATTCTTAACACCACTTTTGACTGGAACGGCAAAAAAGAACCCCTGCTGCTGGCAACGGAAAATGACGGTCTCAACGGTACTGCCATGCTGTTTGGCAAGCTGCTGACAGGTGCTGCCAGCGTGTTTGCGGATGTTCGTACCTACTGGAGCCCCGACGCTGTGAAACGGGTGACAGGCAAAAGCCCCACGGGCAAAGCAGCAGGGGGGTTTATCCATCTCATCAACTCCGGTGCAGCGGCGCTGGACGGCTGCGGTCTTGCCAAGGACGAAAACGGCGTCGGCTGTATGAAACCCTGGTGGGATATGACCGACAGTGACATCGAAGCCGTTCTGGAAGCCACCGACTGGCCCAACGCCAATCTTGAATATTTCCGGGGCGGCGGTTTTTCTTCTCATTTCCGCACCCGGAGCGAAATGCCGGTGACCTTATTGAGAGTGAATCTGATTGCAGGGATCGGACCCACGCTTCAGATTGCAGAGGGTTATACCGTGACGCTGGAAGACGATATCCATGAAATCCTGGACAACCGCACCGACAAGACCTGGCCCACTACTTGGTTTGTCCCCCGTCTTGGGGCAGCGGGCTTTGAAACGGTGTATGATGTCATGGCAAAATGG
>MKRK01000200.1:66038-73181 GCA_001896915.1 Clostridiales bacterium 43-6 | reverse complement strand
ATTGGAAAGGACCTGATTACACTGGCAAGTATGCTGCGCATCCCTGTTTCTCTGCATAATATTCCGGAAAATGCGCTTTACCGCCCCCATTCCTGGGACGCTTTCGGTACAAAGGATAAGGAATCTGCCGATTACCGCGCTTGTTGTGCCTATGGTCCGATTTATAAATAATGCTTATGAACCCAAGTTTTTTGCTGATTGTCCCCATTGATTGTTAGCAGGTATCCTCTCATTCTTTTCTGAATAGAAAACCAACGCTCCAATTAGAAAAACACAACCATAAACACCGACGCCGAACGAGAAACGGCGCCGGTGTTTTTTGACCGCTCCTTTTGGAAGGGCAATTTCCTTCAGAACAAAAAGCCCATGGGGGACGACTGTATATTTTGCCGTATGAAATGAACACCGTATTCAGTATCCTTATAACCTCTGGCTGCCAACCTTGTTTTCCTGATTATAAGTTCCGCTTTTCTCGTTCCTCTCTTTTCAATTGATCAATAGTATGATATACTACAAAACAATGAGTTCATATGCTATGGAGTGTTATCTTTGATTTATCTTGATTATGCCGCAGACACGCCGGCGGACGAAAGGGTCCTTTCCTGTTTTTGTGACAGATACCGGAATTTTAGCGCCAATCCCAACTCACAGCATTCCATGGGAACGCTGGCGAAGACCGAGCTGGACAGGCTGACGAAATCCATTGCAGCCTTGCTTGGTGTGCTGCCTTCTGAGATTATTTATACCTCCGGTGCCAGCGAAGCCAACAATCTTGCGCTCAAGGGGCTGGCAAAAAGCCAACGGAACATGGGAAAGCACATCGTTTCTACCTGTCTTGAGCATTCCTCTGTCAGCGGTACATTAACCGCGCTGCAGGAACAGGGCTATGAAATTGAGCTGGTAGATATCAACCGTGACGGTACTGTGGATTTGGCGCACCTGAAAGAACTTCTTCGAAAAGACACAGTCATTGTTTCCGTCTGCATGGTCGACAGCGAGCTGGGAACGGTGCAGCCAATCGACGCCATCGGGGAGATCCTAACGAACCATCCGAACTGCAGATTTCATGTAGATGCGACACAGGCTGTGGGAAAGATTCCGGTGCATTTTAAGGGCGTAGACTGCATGAGCTTTGCACCCCATAAATTTTACGGTCTGAACAGCTGCGGTGTTTTGATCAAGCGAGACGGAGTTGTGCTGGAACCGCTCATTCACGGCGGATTGAGTGCTACCGTGTACCGAAGCGGTACTCCTGATCTGCCTATGATCGCCGCAACGGAAACCGCACTGACACTGGCTCTTGAACAGCTACCGTCCAGGCACGACTATGTCTCAGCTCTTTATCAAACGATAAAAAGCAAGCTTTCTGCCTACTGCCATGTAACAATCAACAGCCCGGACAAAGGAACTCCCTTTATTTTAAATGTCAGCATAAAAGGAGTCAAAGGGGAGGATTTTCGCAGTGCATTGGATAAAAAGGGCGTTTGCATTTCCACAAAGTCTGCCTGCTCTGCCCCCAACACGCCGTCCCGCCCGGTTTATGCCATCAGCAAAGACAGAAAAAACGCATTGTCCTCCTGGAGGATCAGCTTAAGCCATCTTACTACAGAAAACGAAGTGCGGGATTTTTTAACTATATTTGAACAATGCTATGGGGAGTTAACAACGTGAAACGGGAACTGGAAAAGCATCAACTGGTGGAAAGAAGCATCCATAAAACCTATCGGAAAGAAATCTGGAACTCCTTCATTGAAGGGGTTAAACGGTATGAGCTGATCAAACCGGGGGATAGCATTGCCGTTTGTATTTCCGGCGGCAAAGATTCTATGCTGCTGGCCAAGCTCATGCAGCAGCTGCACCGTCACAGTGAGGTTCCCTTTGAATTGGCGTTTTTGGTGATGGATCCGGGTTACAACCAAATCAACCGGCAAAAAATAGAAGCCAATGCGGCTCTTCTTCATGTTCCTATTGAAATTTTCGATACAGATATTTTTGACACGGTGACCAAAACAGATAAATCTCCTTGTTATCTCTGTGCCCGGATGCGCAGAGGGCATTTGTATCACCAAGCTCAAAAACGGGGCTGCAATAAAATCGCCCTGGGTCATCATTTCAGCGACGTGATCGAAACCACGCTCATGGGGATGCTATACGGCGCCCAGATACAAGCCATGCTGCCAAAACTGCACAGCACGAACTTCCCGGGAATGGAGCTGATCCGTCCCATGTATTGCATCCACGAGGAGGATATCATCCGCTGGAAGAATTATAACGAGCTATCTTTTATTCAATGTGCCTGCCGGTTCACGGAAAACTGCACCATGTGTGACAACGGTGGAGGCGGCTCAAAACGTCAGGAGATCAAACAGCTGATCAAAAAACTGAAACGGGATCATCCCAATATCGAAAAAAACATTTTCAACAGCATTCATGCCGCCAATGTTGACACCTTGGTAGGCTATAAGCTGAAGGGAACCGAGTATACCTTTTTGGATCACTATGACAGTCTGTCGGAATCATCCATATCCCTATAAAACATCCTGATCTCCCAAACCAAAAGCCTGCAAGCAGTTTTTGCTTGCAGGCTTTTGTCTGGATCCGGGCATTCAACCCCCGGGTTCTTCGGAATATTTCATTTCGGAGCATATGCTTGGAGCAATGACTCATTATAACCCTGATATGACTTCTATTGTATTCGTTTGTTCAAACCTCTTTTGGCAGTGTAACAATAAAACTGCTGCCCTGATGGGCGTCGCTTACTACCTCAATTGTCCCATTGTGAGCGTTTACAATGGATTTTACAATGGCAAGTCCGATTCCTGCACCCCCGGTCTTACGACTCCGTGATGAATCCGTGCGGTAAAACCTTTCAAAAATATAAGGAAGCTGATCCTCGGGAATTCCTATGCCGTTGTCTGTAACAGTTAACACGCCGGTTTCAGAGCCATCTTCTACGGTGATTGTAACAGAACCCTTTTCCGGAGTGTATTTGATCGCATTTGACAGCAAATTGGTTATTACCTGACTCATTCTGTCCCTGTCGGCTGTAATCACCGTTGATGTGCCGTCCACATCAATCCGGATTCCTTTTTTAATACCTTCGCTTTCAAGGTTTCTGCTCACAACATGTGCCAGCTCCAACAGATCGAACGGAACCTTCTGCAGGATCCAATCTTCGTCCTCGATTTCCGAAAGCTTCTCCAGATCGGCAACCAAGCCGGAGATTCGTCCAATTTCCTCATAACAGCTTTGCAGCCTTTCGGCAGTTGGCTGCCACACTCCTTCGATCATGGCTTCCAAATGAGAAGAGATCGCAGTGAGGGGTGTGCGAAGCTCGTGGGCTACGTCGGTGGTCAGCCGTTTTCTGAGTGATTCCTGTGTTTCCAAAGATTCCGCCATATGGTTTGTCGCAGCTGCAAGCTCATTTAATTCACGGATCCTGACCTTACCATCAAATCGTGCTTCATAATTGCCTTGCGAAATCTGCGTGGCAATATGCGCGGTTTTGATGATAGGACGGGAAATGCGTTTTGCTAAAATTCCGCCGATTATGACGGAAGCGGATATGGATAATATTCCGATAACAAACAAAAAAACATTCAGTGTATTCAGAAACACAAAATCATTTTCATTTAAAAAATAAGGACCATAGGAACGGATCGCAACTTGACCGATTGTCTGCCCGTTTTGTTCCAATTTATAATGATGCGTAATCATCCCGCCCTGTAAGTAGGGGCGTTTATCCTGCATACGCTGTGTGATTTTGTCCATGATCTGCCTGCACAAGCTCATATCATGATTTTCGGCATCCCAGACCACACCTCCCTTTGCATCGGAAATCTTGATGATATATCCTTCATACAAGGCATACATTCCAACACCGTGAATGTATCCAGTTTCCCATTTCCCGGTCATACTGTTATACTGACGGCTAAGATTATCAACAATGTCCTGACTGCGTGCTTTTTGTTGCTGTTTCACATACTTTTCAAATCCGATATGGACGGATAGGTTGGCCAGCAGGCTGATGGCCGAAATGATAACCAAAGCAAACAAAGAAATCGTTACGGTCAAATGTGTGCGAAGACCACGCCGCATCTCAATCTCCTCCAAACTTATATCCCAGCCCGTGTATTGTCAGAACATAGACAGGCTCTTTGCTGTTATCCTCAATTTTTTGCCGTAGATTTTTGATATGTGTATCTATTGTTCTGTCATATCCCTCGAATATACCGTGAAAGGCAATTTCAATCAGCTCATCCCGTGTAAACACCTTCCCGGGATATTTCATAAGCGCAGAGAGAATTTTACGTTCGCTTGGGGTTAAATTCACCTCTACCCCCTTTTTGCAAAAAATGTTTTTTTCAAAATCCACCACCAAATCACCATGATGCCATGAGTTTTTGATGACAAGGGGGACAAGATCATTTTCTGCTCTACGTAACACAACTTCCACACGGGCAGCCAGTAATTTAAGGCTGAACGGTTTTACAATGTAATCATCCGCACCCATATTGAGACCTTTCAACTGACTGGCTTCCTCCGATTTTGCAGTTAGCATGATGATAGGAACACGTGATTTTTTCCGGATGGCAGCGCAAACCTGCTCTCCTGAAATGTCCGGAAGCATAAGGTCTAAAATAACCAATGACACATTATGCTTCTCAAAAAGCTCCAGTGCGCTATATCCGTTTTCTGCCTCGAATACACAATACCCTTTGGTTATCATAAAAGAAGCAACTGCATCCAGGATCTTCGGCTCATCATCCACTACCAATATATTTTTGTTAATCGGCAAATCCATTCCCCTCCTTCATCATGCAATAACAAGGAACCGTAGCATGTACGGTCCCCATGATATATTACCGGATCACATCATAACCCTGGTCTTCAATTTCCTGTGCAATGATATTCAACGGACTTTGTGCTGTGTCATGTTCCACTGTGACGGTTCCTGCTTTCAGATCAACCGCTACGTAAGTTACACCCGGCAATGCACCCACCGCTTTTGTAACCGCTTTTACGCAATGTTCACAGGACATCCCTTCTACTTTTAATATTGATTTTTCCATGATCCTATTCCCTTTCTGTTGAAAAACAACCCCGTTACTCCCTTTAAGGTCGGATGTTGATTGTCTCTGTAACTATGTTTTGTTCACTCTGTCGCCCGGATCATCCTGCTGACTTATTTCAGATTGAAAGGCTTGAGCAGTTTCCAGACCTGTTCTGTTTTGCCGTTCTCCTCAACGGGAACCTGTGCATATACCCATCCTTCAACCTTCTTTGGGTCAACTCCTGCAGAGATGAGCGGTTCGGGATTCAGGACGAATACAATGTCTTTGTCCTGATTTTCATTGTTATAACCGTTTGTTTCCATATCCTTTGCCCACTCAAACATATTACCGTCTCCCAGTTTTACCCCGTAATGGTCAAGGGAGGTGTGATAATTAATGGAATCACGGTATTTCTCTACAATTTTTTCATAAGCCCCCAGCGGAGTGGAATCCCCCTGATAAGTCAGCTTGTCATCTCCAAGCTTTTTGCCAACCATCAGCATATCATCATATGCGGTATAATTTTTCGGTAGTTTGGTAATAGTAAGCCCGGCTTTGACAAACGGTTTGGAATCGAGCTCCAGCATCACGTCATGCAGAGGCGCTTTGCTGTAATCTTCACTCCAAATAAACCGAGCGGAACCATCCGGCGCTTCCAGTGACCAACCGACATTCAAATCATTGGCTTGCACCTGATCAGGAATTGTTTTTAGAACCTCCTCAAAGGATGTGATGGATTGCTTTCCTACCACATCCAATCCTTTCAGTCCCGAACAAGCGGTAAGCGACGCCATCATCGCGAGTCCTGCGGCAGCCACCGCAACTGTTTTTAATGTTTTTTTCATTATTATGCACCTTTCCTTTCTTCTTTTGGAACCTTGAATCTTTTCAGACGCAAAGCGTTTGTTAAAACCGAAACAGAGCTTAGACTCATGGCGGCGGCGGCAAAAACAGGATTTAACAGCGGTCCCCCAAACAAATGAAGAACACCTGCCGCAATGGGAATCCCAACAACATTATAACCAAACGCCCAGAACAAGTTTTGTTTGATATTGCGTATGGTTTTTTTACTCAGATGAATTGCTGTGGGAACATCCATAAGATCACTGCGCATCAAAACAATATCAGCGCTTTCCATCGCCACATCGGTACCGGAGCCGATGGCAATACCGATATCCGCTTGTGCCAGTGCCGGGGCGTCGTTGATGCCGTCGCCGACCATCGCTGTCTTGCGTCCATCTGCTTGCAGCTTTTTAACTTCACTCGATTTATCCTGCGGCAGCACCTCAGCCAACACCCGATCAATCCCGACCTGTTTTGCAATCGCGTCTGCAGTCTTTTTGTTATCTCCGGTAATCATAGCAACTTCAATTCCCATTTTGTGCAGCCTCTGTATAGCAGCCTTGCTGGAGGGTTTCACAACGTCTGCCACAGCAATAATCCCTGCCAACCTACCGTCCACAGCAACATACATGGGCGTTTTGCCTTCGTCGGCCAACCGATCGGACTCGGTTTCTAATATGTTAAGCAAAATACCGCGTTCATCCATCAGCTTGCGGTTGCCTGCTAAAACAGACTGCCCTTGAATGGTAGCTTCAATGCCGCGCCCGGTTATTGAATTGAAATGATCAACAATTAAGAACGCCATTCCCTTTTCCTGTGCCCCGGCGACAATGGCTTGCCCCAAAGGATGTTCAGAGCCTTTTTCCGCCGAAGCGGTGATTTGTAAAAGGCTCTCAGGGTTTGTGCCTTGGGTTGTAATCACATCCGTGACCGTGGGTTTGCCTTCTGTAATGGTACCAGTTTTATCAAATACGATTGTATTGATTTTATGAGCAGTTTCTAAAGCCTCGCCGCCTTTTATGAGTATACCGTTTTCTGCGCCCTTGCCGGTTGAGACCATAATTGCGGTCGGAGTTGCCAGTCCCAGCGCACAGGGGCAGGCAATCACGAGGACAGAGATAAATATGGTGAGGGCGAATTTAATGTCGCCACCTGTCGCGAAGAACCACGCAATACCGGAAAGCAGTGCAATCACGCAAACGACCGGCACAAAATAACCCGATACAATATCCGCCATTTGAGCAAT
>MKRK01000200.1:50793-65986 GCA_001896915.1 Clostridiales bacterium 43-6 | reverse complement strand
GTACCGGTCGTGTTCAAAGAAGCGGCATAAACGGGATCCCCGGCTTTTTTGTCTACCGGCATACTCTCCCCGGTCAACATGGATTCGTCAATGGATGTGTTGCCTTGCATCACTGTGCCGTCCACCGGAATTTTAGCGCCGGGCTTTACAATGATGATATCCCCTATTTCAACTTCTTCAATGGGAATTTCTTTTTCTATTCCGTCTTGTAAAATCAGCGCTGTTTTGGGTGCAAGCCCCATCAGTTTCTTGATGGCTTCACTTGTCCTGCCTTTTGAAACCGCTTCTAATGATTTTCCCAACAGAATGAGGGTAATGATGATACCTGCTGTTTCAAAATAGAGGGACTCCACTGCTTTGAAGTGTCCATTTGCTATTTGAACGGTATTATAAATACTGTACAAAACTGCTGCGGTCGTCCCGATCGCAATCAATGAATCCATATTGGGGCTTCGCCTGAAAAGCGATAGACACCCCACGGTATAGAACTTATACCCCACACCGATTACGGGAATCACCAATAGTAGCTCCGCCAGCGCATAAATCAGGGAATAATTCATCGGGTCAAGCCCCGGTGGAAACGGCAGTCTCACTATTTTAATCATAGGAACCATGGCGATGTACAGAAGCGGCAATGAAAAAACTGCCGCAACAATGAATTTTGTCCAAAGGATTTTTATTTCCTTTTGCTTTTGCAGTCTGTTTTGGTCTGCAGCGTCCGCTTTATGAATCTCCAGCGCCTTATAACCGGCCTTCTCAATTGCTTCGCGGATCACCGATAATCGCACCGTTTGCGGATTATAAGATACAGAAGCCTTTTCGGTTGCAAAATTCACCGATGCATTTGAAACGCCCTCAAGCTTTTTAATTGCCTTTTCAACCCTTTGTGCACAAGCAGCACAGGTCATCCCTCCAATCGGAATGGTAACATTGCCCGTTGTGGTTTTTTCCGCTATTTCAAAACCGATTTTTCCCACCGCTTCTTTGATGTTGTCAAGCGACAGGCTCTCCGGATCGTATTCAACAAAGAGTGTTTCGGTTGCCAAGTTAACGTTTCCCTGCACGACCCCATTGAGCCTCCGCACTATTTTTTCAATTAGCTGTGCGCAGGCCGCACAGGTCATACCTTTTATATTAAATCTCTGACTGATCATTGATCTATCCCCTCGCTGTAAATTCTACTGGGCTATCTATGCTGCACATACTGCTTCCGAGCCCCTTGTTAAATGACATGGGTCATTATCACTCATCATGTTTCCGACCTAAACCTCTTTCATCGCCCATCGCCTCATCGTAGTTGGTCGAATCCGGTTCTTGACAATTTTACATTGTCATGATATTATTCTAACAGTTAATTTAATAATTGCAAGTACGCACTTTATTGTAATATAGTACCTAAAATGATACTGAAGGAGTGTTGAGTTTGAAACGAGAGATCGTTAAATTTAATTGCCCTGTTGACACCACATTGGATATGATCGGCGGAAAATACAAGTCTCTTATTTTATGGCATTTGATCGATACCACTTTGCGTTTTGGAGAGCTTCATAAGCTCATTCCACAGGCAACGTCCAAAATGCTGACCCAACAGCTTCGAGAACTGGAGGATAACCATATGATTGTCCGCACCGTGTATCCTGTCGTGCCGCCCAAGGTCGAATACCAGCTGTCTGATCTGGGAAAGAGCATCAAGCCGATTCTGATCGCCATGTACAATTGGGGCGCAGATTATATGAACACCAACGGCATCAATATATGCTGCTCTATGACCAAGCACAAAGCATCTGACCATTGATAACCGGTCGTCCATTTGGAAAATACCTGCCTTGACTTTTTGAGAAGTTGGATAAAACCGTGACAGAATTATTTGTCACGGTTTTATTATGATCAAAAATCGTCCAGGGATTCCACTTGCCGGACTCTATTTCGATCTGATCCAACCCAAACGGATTGCCGCAGTCCTGGCAAAAAGGCTTTCCATTGGATTGGTTGTAAAAACCGTAACAATAATTTTAAGTTTTCATCATATTAATTTCCGGCTGTAAGCTGAAATAGACCAATCCCTACTTTTCTTAAGCTGTACAATGACAGTGTGAACTCGGATTTTAGTATGATCGGGTTTGCTCCTTCCCCGTAATTGATTATAATAATTTTGTCAACCGTTAGCAAACTCCCGGTCAAACAAATTGATTTCAAAAACAACACATGAATCATTCGGCACATAGTTACTGCCAGCAATCTTGATGGCAACCGTGCCAATGGCCCTATACCATTGAACAGATGGAAGAATCCATATCCGGATGCTCGAGGAACGCCAGCGCAATATGCAGGGGTCCCGTGACGATGTAAGGCAACCTAACATCTGAACGAAATGATGAAAAAGCGGCAGCACCTAAAAAGTGCTGCCGCCAATCATTGAACCCAAGATAGTAAATGAATTATATGATGCTCATCGGGGAATGCCGGAGTCGCAGTTATAACATAGGTTATTGTTCTTTTTCGAACTCTACAAATAGATAACTCAAATAATGCTCTCTTTTTTTATTCATCTGTTTATACTTTAACAGCCCTTTTTCATTTTTTTCAACCTCTGCAAACTGATTCAGTTCTACCTTGAATGTCTTTCTTCCTCCATCTTCTAAGTCAAACGTTAAAAAATATGTTGAACCTGAGCGATGATTATCTTGTGTTTTTTCGACTAAAATAGCGTTCGACTGTATCATTGGAAGTTTTGCCTGTTGTTTTTTGCTGATGATTGCGCTGATACAAAACCATAACAGAATTGGGATAACAATGGTATAAATCCAGCCCGATTTTAAAGTTTCATTTGCAACGAGCACACTCACTATAGTTACTGATATAAGCATAATCATAGAAAATAATGCATACATGAAACAACCAAAACTTTTTTTGTTACCCATAAAATACTACTCCTTTTGTATAGAGATATTGAGAGAACAAATTTTATCTTTCTAGTCTCTCACACTTACGCTACCGGGATCCAGCTACCGATATTATAAATCATCAGCAATTGGTGTTTTGGCCCACCAATTTGTCAATCATTTTAACATCGTCGATTCTCATGCTTTTAAAGCGGATATGCTTTTACTTGTATTAGGAACGGTTTTTCAAATTTCAACACGTATTCTTTTTTATCACTAATGTTCCCATTATCATACGCATCACATGAGTTAATTAATGAATTATTGATTCTATAACGCTGTCGAAGATTTCTGTTGTGTTAAGTTTAACCGCTCCACAACATCTTTTATATTTCAATCCACTACCACATGGGCATATGGCGTTCTTGCTCGGTTTCAAACGGTTTATGGAATCGCAAAAGGCATTCATCCCTTTTAGCATTATTTCATCAACATCATCAATGCCGATTACTTTCCCGTCATCTTCAATTCCAATAAAATTTTGCCGCCGTTTGTATTTGCAAATGCGACGACCGTCTTCTTAATATCATCTATATATATGTACTTAAATTCAGTTATCAGATTTTCTGTCAGCTTCATGGAATTTATATAATTTTAATCGATTCTAATGATAAAATCAATATATAATAAAAAATATTCAAAAAATTAGTAATTTTCGTTACTTAATAAATTGGATTTTAACTGAATTACTTAAAACCCATGAAAACGGATTTATGTCTCATTGATAAAAAATTTGCTAAATTACAATTTAGTAAATCGTTATTTAGCAATTATAATGATTGTTAGATAGTTTTCATTGTTTGAATGAGCCATTTGAATCTAAAAATACATATTACTTGTTAATGTGTAAATATTTTGATATAATTTGACAAAAGTATTGTCATGGAAAGGAGTTTTCTATATGAAAGATACATTACTCGATCTGGATCACATTCCTACCATGGAGGAGCTGCGAGCATACTTTCGTAGAGATGAATCATTAGATCCCGAAAAATCAAATCAGTTTTGGAACTCACTTTCTGACGAAGATAAACAATTGTTTTTTTATTCTATGGAAGGCATGACCAGACAACAGATTGCAGACAAACTTGGTTACAAAACCCACAGCGCTATTACAAAACGGCTTACCACTACCAGAGCAGAGTTTTACAAGGTGTAAATAATATGGTTTTCGTGAGAATGAAAGGTTGGGAAATAAAATGAATATTATAATCAAAGCCCTAACCCCTGACCTTGCGCCCGATTATCTTGACTTCTTTGATCATAGCGCATTTTCTGATCATCAAGAGTGGGCAGGATGTTATTGCACACATTTTCACATGGATAACGTTTTAGAACAAAAGATTCGTGAAAATGTAAACACAAGTGGTGGCACAATTGATGATGCACTTAGAGAATTATCGACGAACCTTATAAATAAAAATATACTCTGTGGATATTTAGCTTATTTAAATGGAATTGTTGTTGGTTGGTGCAACTCTAACCGAAAAACAGCATATAGTCGTTTTGATTTCAATACAGATGACAGTGAGTTCATCAGAAATTTTAGTAATAATCTTATAAAGTCGGTTACATGCTTTACAATTGCACCAGAATTCCGGGGTGTTGGCATCGCCACAGCTCTGTTAAAAAGAGTTTGCGAGGACGCAAAAGCAGATGCTTATGATGTTGTTGAAGCATATCCACGATTGCGTGACAGATGGGATCCATTTGATCATAATGGTCCAATCCGGTTATATGAAAAATCAGGATTCAAGAGGGCTGTGCAACAAGGAAATATAGTTATTATGAGAAAAGTGTTATAAAGGAGATACCGTATGCAATTTGGAATGCCGACCCTTATTGAAATAAAATCCATCGAAGAATGTGCCGCTCTCTGTAAATCGTTGGGGCTTGCATTTATAGAACTCAACATGAATCTGCCTGAGTATCAAGCGGACAGGCTGGACGCTACTGCACTGCGCCAAATTGCAAATGAATATGGCATTTATTATACCATCCACCTTGACGAGAACCTAAATCCCTGTGACTTTAATGACAAGGTAGCTACCGCCTATACTGAAACGGTATTGCAGACGATTGAAACCGCAAAGCAACTTGGTGTGCCAGTGCTAAATATGCATATGAACCCCGGCGTATGGTTTACTCTGCCTGATAAAAAGGTGTTTTTATTTGAGGAATACAAGACAGAATATTTGCATAAGCTCGCTTATTTTCGCGATAAATGCACGGTAGCTGTCGGTAATGCAGACATTAAAATTTGTATTGAGAATACGCGTTCTTTTCAGCTCGATTTTGTTGAGAAAAGTATTTCACGCTTGCTCGAAAGCCCGGTATTTGGTTTGACTTTTGATATCGGGCACAATGCAGGGGATAGTTTCAAACAACAACCAGTCATTGAGCACAATATCAATCGTTTGTGTCATATGCATTTACACGATTACGAAAAAACGCGCGGCGATCATCTCCCTCTTGGTGAGGGTGAACTGGATTTGCCAAAGTATCTTGAAATTGCAAAAACGCATAATTGCCGCGTAGTGCTTGAAACAAAGACCATTGCAGGGCTGAAAGAATCTGTGCAATGGATAAGAAGAAAGGAACAGAATGATGAATAATATCGCTTATTGTGGGCTTGCGTGTTGTTTCTGTTTAGAAAACAAAACCTGTCCCGGCTGTCAGGCAGGTGGTTGCGACATTCACGGCTGGTGTAAAAACTATAATTGCTGCCTTGATAAGGGGATCGTTGGATGTTGGGAATGTGCAGACTTTCCCTGCCAAGGGGGTATGCTTGATAAGCTACGCATCCGAGCGTTTGCCCGCTTTGCAAAAGAATATGGTACTGGCGAGTTGACAAAATGCTTGCTCAAAAACAAAGAAAATGGGATTGTCTATCACTATGACGGTCAGCATGTTGGTGATTATGATAATTATAAGACAGAGGAAGAAATAATTGAAATGATAAAGACGGGCGTAAAGCTATGAAGATATTAGTAATTGGTGGTACAAGGTTTTTCGGTATTCATATGGTGACAGAATTATTAACGCAAGGTCATGACATAACGCTTGCAACAAGAGGAAATACAAATAATGTGTTTGGTGACAAGGTATCTTACATCACGATTGAACGCACCAATCAGGATAGTATGAGAAATGCTCTATCGGATAAACATTTTGATGTGGTTATTGATAAAATAGCCTACTGTTCCAATGATATAAAATACGCACTTGATGTTGTTAATTGTGATAAATACATACATATGTCATCAACGGCCGTATATCATCCCAAGCATATAAACACCGTTGAAGATGATTACAACCCCATTTCAGAAAAGCTCATCTGGTGTAACCGAACAGATTTTCCATATGATGAAATTAAGAGACATGCTGAAAATGCATTGTTTCAGGAGTATGCGAAGCAAAAATCAATAGCAGTTCGCTATCCAGTTGTTTTAGGAAAGGATGACTATACTAAACGATTGTTTTTCTACTTGGAGCATACTGTCAAAGGAATTCCGATGAATATCAATAATATTGATTATCAAATGAGCTATATAGATTCAAGTGAAGCAGGAAAATTTATCGCATATCTTTCTTCGACTGATTTTACAGGAGCTATAAACGGCTGTTCTAATGGTACAATTTCTCTCAAAGAAATAATTGATTTTGTAGAAAAGAAATACGGAGCAAAAGCAATTGTTTCTACTGACGGTGATAATGCACCATATAACGGCGACCCGGAATTTAGCATAAATACAGACTTGGCTAAATCTATAGGATACAAATTTAATCAGTTAAACGACTGGATATATGAATTAATTGATTATTACATCTCAATGTGTAAATAGAGGAGTAAAGCCATGAATGATATAATAGCTCAAAATAAAGCAAGCTGGGACGCTATTGCCGATTCATTTTTCGGGGTCACAGCGCTACCTACATATGGTTGCCTTTGTCCAACAGAAGATGAATTACACCTTTTTCCTCAATTACAAGATAAGAAAGTGCTTGATATCGGCTGTGGCAGCGGTCATTCGCTGAAATGGTGCGGTGATCACGGTGCAAGCGAATTGTGGGGGCTTGATTTATCCACAAAGCAATTGGAAAATGCCACTGGATTTCTTTCTGCAAACGGATATACACCTAAGCTTTATAATTCGCCCATGGAGCAAAACCCCGGACTTCCGCAGGACTATTTTAACATTGTTTATTCTATTTATGCCATCGGTTGGACGGTTGATATACAAACAACTTTTAATCTGATTTCATCCTATTTGAAAAAAGATGGCATCTTCATTTTTTCATGGGATCATCCCTTTATGCATTGTATAGATACGGCGGATGAACAACTTGTTTTTTCGGGCAGTTATTATGAAAATGAGCCATTTATGTTTAAGAAAAATATAGAAAAATCTGCAAACAGAAGCAATGCTGACCATAGTAAAGAAAGCGGTCATCCGCTGACATTATATAACCGACGACTTTCGGATTACATAAACGCTCTGGCTCGTGCAAATTTTATGATCGAACAACTCATTGAAGAAACCGACAGCGAAACATTAGCCCGGGAATGTGAATTCAGTTCCAGCTATTATGCAGCGTGCAAAGCAAAAAAATTCCCACTTTCATTTGTTATTAAAGCAAGGAAGATTATGTAGAATTAGTGTGATATTAGATAATATTTCGGAGGGCTTCATGAATTATAACATAATCCATATTGTCGGTGCCTCCGACGCCGGTACATCCACATTAGGACAAGCACTGGATCAAAACTATGGCTATAAATGGGTGGATACAGACGATTACTTTTGGCAACCAACCGATCCACCGTTTGAGAAAGAGGGGTCGTTATGAAAAACCTTATTTTTATTGAGGGCGTCTCGGGTGTTGGAAAGACAACGATGGTGCGAAAAACATGTGATACATTACGCAATATGGGTTATGCTGCAAGTTGCCATCTCGAAGGTGACCCGGATAGTCCACTCGACTTGTGTTGGGTTGCTTATCTGGAAATCTCTGAATATAAAGAGCTTTTGAACAACTATCCTCAATTTGCAGATGACCTTGCGCGAAATGTCATTTATCAAGGGGACTACGTTCTGTTGCGTTATCAATTGGAACGGATAAACGTATACTCGCCAGAGCTTCATGATGAATTACACAAGCGGGAATTTTGTTATAATCCTACAAATAAATTACCTCTTCAAAAATTTACCGAGGTGTTTTTGAGCCTTTGGACACGTTATGTTGAAAGTGCCGAAACAACACAAGATTACGTGGTCTTCGACGCTTCACTCGTAAGTCACATGACAAATGATTTAATGCGTAATTATAACGCTTCCGAAGATGAGCTGGTTGCCCATATAGAAGTTTTGCTCACAGCGATCCAATCATTGAATCCAATTGTTTTTTATCTTTCATCACAAAGTGTTAGAGAACGCTTGATAGAAGCGAGAAAAAGTCGAGGCCAATCTCTACCAACAGAAGAACAGATACTATTCTGGGAGCAGCGAAAACAAAAAGATTTCCCAGTGTTATCAAATCTACCAGTTGAATCGCATATTTTGGACATCTCAGATGATAACTGGGATTCAGCACTTGATACGGTTGTAACATGTATAAAAAATGCCGCTGAAACCGATAGGGAACGTCAAGCCAGAATATATCCTATCATATTAAGCGAATATAACCCTGCGTGGGTAGAGTGTTTTTCAGAAGAAAAGGCCAATCTGATGCGATTGGTCGGCTCGGAAAACATCGTGCGAATCAGCCATATCGGTAGTACATCCGTGCCCGGACTTACGGCAAAACCTACTGTAGATATTTTGCTTGAAATTAATGAAGCCACTGACATAGACAAACTGATTGCCTCTCTGCCCGAAGCAGAATACATTTGCTTGAACGAAGCGGGACTTACAATACCAACCCCATCGCCACATTTGATGATTCTAAAAGGTTATACATCCACCGGTTTTGCCGAAAAGGTTTATCACATTCATGTTCGCTACCCCGGTGACTATGACGAGTTGTATTTCAGGGATTATCTGATTGCCCATCCCGAAACCGCAGCCGAATATGCCCAGTTAAAACGCAAGCTGTTCCAAGATTACGAGCATAACAGGGATGGCTATACCGAAGCTAAAGGTGAATTTGTAAGAGAAATAACCAACAAATCAAGAGAAGAAAAATTTTGAATCTTAAAGGAATGGAGCGAAAGACATAATGACACATAAAGGCACGTTAACACTTGAAACTGAACGACTAATACTTAGGCGGTTTGCACCACAGGATGCAGAACCGATGTTTCGCAACTGGGTGAACGACCCTGAAGTTACGCGATTTTTGACGTGGCAACCTCACGGTTCAATTGATTTGACGCGCAAGATATCTTTGTCGGATATATCCAAATATGAAGATGACTCTTGCTATCAATGGGCAATTGAACTCAAGTCACTGGGCGAGCCTATCGGCGGCATTAACGTGGTTTACATTGATAAAACATGCAATTGCTTTGAAGTCGCTTACCGCATAGGTAAAGCGTGGTGGCATCAAGGTTTTGCCAGCGAAGCACTTTCTTCCGTCATCAGATTCTTGTTTGAGAATGTCGGTGCAAATCGTATAGCCGCAAGGTATGACACCAGTAATCCGAACAGTGGAGCAGTTATGCGTAAGTGCGGTATGAGTTACGAAGGCACCTTGCGCCAGTCCGGCTACAACAATCAAGGTGTTTACGATGCCGCATGTTACGCTATACTTGCGGACGACTACTTTAACCGCAAGGATAACCAAACAAATAAAACAAGAGAAAATATTGTAACCATCAGAAGAGCTACTGAATTGATGTTTCAAAACATGTGGATTGCAATGCAAACAGTCGATTGGAACACCGAGATTTGCGGCGCACCTGCATGGCGGTATATCTATCACACTTTGCACTCAGCGGATAAATATTTTATCAACCCCATGAATTATACAGAGCCACCTTTTCAAATCCGGAACTTGGATTGGCCGGATACACCTTCTGATGTTATATTAAGTCGCGAAACATTGTTTGCGTATTACGAACAAGTGCGGCAAAAAATTCTTGATTTTCTGGACGGCTTGACTGAAGAGCAGTTAATCGATTGCCCAAACGGCAAATTGTCGAAATTGGGACTTATTTGCAGTCAGTTTCGGCATATGTATGCCCATATCGGCATTCTCAACGGCGTAACAATTGCAAGAACAAACCAGTATCCAAGGGTTTTAAACGAATCAAGAAAACGTCCCGAGGGCTTGTATGATACCGATGTGAGGGAATGAATATGAACATTACATACAACGATGAACTTAAAGATTTACCTCTTGAACAGTTACACAAATTATTTATAGCCGTGGGTTGGTCTGATGATGGAGAAATGTCGGAGGAGTTAAAAGCCGGTTTCATGCAGTCGTGGCTTAATTCTACAATGGTTGTTTCCGCATGGGACGGTGATCAATTGGTGGGCGCTGTCAGAGTGCTAAGCGATACCATTTTTCGCTCTATTATTCACGATTTATTAGTTTCCCCTGACTATCAAGGGCAAGGTATTGGCAAAGAACTTGTGAATAGGTGCAAGAGTCATTTTCCCGATTCAGAATGGTTGGTTGGATGTGATAAAAAGAACACCGGGTTTTATAAAAAACTCGGATTTCAAAACACATTGGAAACGGGTGAATTTCTGGTCATTCCCTGCAAGCTGTTTTAATTCAACCCATCAATTTTGGTCGAGCTTTTGACCGGATAATTGCTGACATGAAAAGATATAAACTTAGCAATTTTTATCAATGGTGAACACTAAAAATCAACTATAATAGGTGGCAGAAATGAACTATAACGAACACATCGCAACAGCAATTGAATACATAGAAGAGAATTTGAAAAATGATATTAATATTGCTGATTGTGCAAATATTGGTGGATACTCACTCTATCACTTTTTGCGTGTGTTCAAAGATGCTACAGGTTTTACCCCTGCCGATTACATCAGAAAACGCAGACTTTCAGAAATTTCAAAAGAAATCATTAAAGGAAACGAATATATTTCAGAGGTTGCTTTTTCATATGGTTTTAATTCAAAAGAAAATTTTCTTAGAGCCTTTAAATCGGAGCATCATATTTTACCGTCTGAATATAAGTCGGCTGAAAACAGCTTAAAGCTATATGAGCGTTTTACCTTTGATGTCCTTCCCTTTTGCGTCACACCCAAAATCATAACGCTTGAAGCATTTCAGTTGACTGTTTATAAAAGTGATGAAGATTATACGCCGAAGTTCTGGAATAAATATAACTCCAAAAAAATGTCGCTCAATTTATCCAACGGAAAAATCGTTAAAGATTACGGCGTTTGTGTTTGGAACATCAATAAGCAAAAGCTGGATTATTATATCGGTATTAAAACGCAAGACACAAATGGCAATCTGTCCAACACGCAGAAGTTGACAATAAAAAGCGGATTGTATGCGGTATTTGCTACACCTGTTACTACCCAAAGCGACTTTGTAAACACTATTCATAAGACCTGGGAATATATTTACAACGTTTGGCTTCCAAGCAGTGCATACAATCATGCAACCGGTTATGACTTTGAATGTTATATCGAAGAAAGCCGAACTTTTTCAGAGGATATTTATATCCCAATAAAGCGGGATTGATATAAATAAAAGGTTAAATCATATATTTTGAGGAGATAACAAAATGAAAAAGTTAAATGTATCATGGAATGGTATTAATGACCCGACCGGCTATCTGTTTTCATTTGCAAAATCACTGTCCTGTGTGGTTAAAAACAGCCCTTATACCGATATTGCAGAGGATATTATTGCAACAAGCGGTTTTGCTTTTCGCATGTGGCTGAATACCGAGCTTTGCCCGAGCGCACTGAGTATTTGGGATTTTGGCCAACAACCCATCTGGCTTTCAAGCGGCGGGCTTGAATCCACTTTTGTAAGCTGTTGCTGGCAGCCTGAAAACGTGTTAAAGGAGGCTCGCCTTGACACACTACCCAAAATTAAAACAAGCATTGAAAATGGCGTCCCTGTTATTGCGTGGGATATCGGCGTTTTAGAATGGGGACTTATTACCGGCTACGACGAAGATAAACAGAAGTTTGCCACCCTTTCAATAACAGGCAGCACTGATGATATGGATTATTCAAAACTTGGCAACCGTGAAATGCCGATGCTTAATGTCGTCACCATCACAAGCAAAACCAATAAAAAGCAGGAAGATATTATAACTGACACATTAAAACTTGCAAAATCACATCTTTTAGGTGAGGAATGGTGCGATGAAAACAACAAAAAAGGTCTTGATGTTTATCCACATCTCATCAACTTCTTTGTAATGGACGACACAAAATACGCCACTTGCTGGAATATGGAATATTATCTTGGCACTTATGCTGCGCTAAAATGGTATGCGTGGAAATTTTTCGAGAAATATAAGTTCGTTCATCTTGCCGATCTTTACAAAACCGTATATGACAACTGGCAAAAAGCGTTTGATCTTAAAAAGTCGATAGACATAACCATTGAAGAAAACAGAAAAGCAATCGCAGCTCTTTTAAAACAAGCTGAAGCCTATGAAAGAGAAGCGATAAATTTTATGTAGCCAATAAACAAAACCAAGTTGCTTTATTAAACCAATTACCTTGAACCATGTAGCTTAATGGTGTTTCGGAGTGAGCCCTATGATGACGAATATTATCAGACAGCGGTAGGCAAATGCATGGCAGGTATTAATCGGTTCAATCCTGAAGTTTACGGGTATGAATACGCAAAAGAAATAGCGCCGAAAATGCAACTTGCACCCATGGGTTGGCGCGGCTATATTGAAATGTGCCCGGTGAGAAGCATAAAACAATCTTTCCAAATTCTATTGTTCCTAATAAATAATATACTGAATCACATCTAAGCGTCGTACAGAAATGTGCGGCGCTTTTTTGCGCGCAAAAATATTTTTTCTCAGGAACAATTTGCCTTTCTCGTGTCGTTATTAAGTGAAAGGGTTAAAAACTCTTTCCCACAATTGAATAACAGTCCCCGGAGAGATACCTGCGTTTAAGGGATAGAGTGCGATGATATGAGCATTGCCGAAAAGGATGCAGGAAACTTTATGCGATCTCTGTGAGATGCAGCAATGCACGCCCTCACTGTCACAGGCTGTCCGGCTGAAAGCACTCCAGCAAAACGGTAAACTGAACGATCAAGCATTATTAAAAATCATGTCAGAACAGAAAGCCAATCAAAAAGACAAGCTGACCTTTCAAGCTGAAAAATTCGCGTCCTACTTCCCGAAAGGCTATACAATCGAACAAATGGAAGAATCCATTATCCGGATGCTGGACGAACGCCGCCGCGATATACAGAGGTCACGAGACGATGCAAGATAATATCATTAACCGAACTAAATGATAAAAAGGCGGCAGCACTACCAAAAGTGCTGCCGTCGATAATTTAGCCAAAGATATTAAAAGTATTATAATCATTTTGTTGCTTTAATTTCTTTAATAATATTTTTTCTAATCTCAAAGAATTTACAAAGCATATCAACATCACTTATTGATGGATTTTCTATTTCGATTTCTGGCTCAGCACATACAAAATATTCGTTATCCAATATAATAAATCTTCCACCATTACCATGTTTGGGATTACAGTGTTTGCATTTTCGCAAGTTACAGATGAAAAAAGTTCTTAACTCATCGTGAATTGTCATTAAAACATCGTTTAATTTATCTGGTTTTGCAAGTGTAAAGTTTATCCTCCATATATCAGGCTTTGAAAAATTAAGCCTATATACACCAAGCCCATTATAAGTATATTTAAAATTATATGTTGCATACCATTTAGGGTTAGTTTTTGTTTTTTCAAAAAAATATTTAATATCTTCTTGCACTTGTTTTGGCAATAACTTTACTGTTTCTTCAATTGTGGTTTTGCTATCAAGATAACTTTCCATTTCAAACTCCTTTTTCTGTAACACCAAACATGTAGCCAAAGTGATATTTCCCTTTATGGGGCTCTCCATCAATAAACTGCACAGCAGTCCAATATGCTTCAGGGTATGGAATTATTATTCCGTCACTTAAAATTTGATCACGAGTAAAAACATACGCATCGAAAGTATCTCCGCCAAAGCTTTCATCCCCACAATATACTCCATATCCTATATTTACTGTAGGAACATCATAAAATATACAACCTTCTGGAACAGGAGTTCCGCTCTTAAAGAACCAGCCCCCAATACCAGTTTCGTTTGCATTTACCTCACCACCATTATGATGTTCAAGATAACAATAGTCGGTTATTAACCATGCGTATTGAGATTTAAGTGGGTCAAGTAGTGGTGCAATTTTTTTAATTGTATCCTCAATTGATATTCCTGGATTTTTTCTTAAATCAAGTCCTATAAAACGAAGATTACCAGTAGGTTTATATTCAAAAATTTCTCTGATCAATCTTATTCCTTGTTCGTTTTCCATAATTTTGCGTGACATATTAAATCCACCTTTTATAAATATATTGATAGTAAGTGGGTCAAAGTATTTTAGTTTATCACCATGCTTTTTAACCTCTGTCGGTGAAAAACCATGAAAACGTGAAAATGCCTTAGAAAAACTTTCGGAAGTATCGTATTGATAACGAAAGGCTATGTCTGTGACTTTGCATTCAGTGAGAAACAATTCTTGACCAGCTAAACTTAATCTCCTGTTACGAATATACTCACCAATCGTCAATCCAGTAACTACATTAAAAATGCGTTGAAAATGAGAATTGGATGCAAAAACATGATCCGATACATCTTTAACAGTAATATTATTTGTTAAATTATCATCTATAAAGTTTATTGCATTTGAGATGCTTTTTATCCAGTCCATGTTTTTACCACCTAATCTATCCAATATAATTATATATTTTTTTCCATAAAAGTCATGTCAAAAAACACTTTAATTTGTCCGTAATATATTTCAACTAAATCAATCAGATATGCGTGTTATATAAATAATATGCAATTAGCATTTTGGTCGCTAACTAATTGAATTGTAAATCGTATTTTCCATTATTATACCGTAACATTCTCCCACGAACAACCAACAAATGTACCAACTGCCGTTACGGTATCGTTGAGGTGTTTTCCTCTTTTTGTTATCCTGTTGCCATAACACAAGGAGGAGATTTTATGGAAAGCTTTATCCGTGAGCTATATTACGGAAACATCAACCCGAACACCA
>MKRK01000200.1:46648-50752 GCA_001896915.1 Clostridiales bacterium 43-6 | reverse complement strand
AAACGGGATGTTGACGGGTATCCACAACCATTTTGTCATTAATTCCGTATCTTTCGCGGACGGGAAACGGTTGAATGACAACAAAGCTTCCCACCGGAAATTCAGGGAGATGTCTGACCAAATATGCCGTGAGCATGAACTGTCTGTGGTAGAAAATCCAAACCCGACCAGCACGCCAAGAAGCATTTACTTTGCCGAGAAACAGGGATTTGAAACCCGGTATAACATCATGCGACGGGACATTGACGAGACCATTAAGCGCTCCTATATACCCCGCTTTTTCTATAATGAGCTGCGCCGGATGGGCTATCTGATCCGGTATGACGATAACCGGAAGTATGCAACCATTCAGATTCCGGGCACAGCTCACCCAACCAAATTTAAAACGCTGGGCGAGGAATACACCGAGGAAAGTATTGAAAAGCGCATTAACGAAAACTTTCATCCAAACCGTGAATTAAAAAATCCACAGCCAATTGAGTGGTATGATTTTTCGGTTTTTAGTCTGCGTGGATTGTATGAGTACCACTATTATGTGTTGGAAATGATCCACGACAACAACCGTCATCCATACTATAACGCCGCCTTGCGTGCGGATGTTAAAAAGATGGAAAGCTATTCGCAACAGGCAATTTTGCTTTGCAGAAATAAAATTGATACGGTGGAGCAATTGCAGAGCTTTATGGACAAAACACAGTCTGAAATCAAGGGTTTATGTCATGAACGCGACCGGATTTACACCCAAATCAGCCGCTACACCAACGAAAAAGACTTGCCGGAGTTGCTTATAAAACGTGATAAATCCACCATAATCATCTCCGGTTTGCGCCGTGATCTGAAAAATTCAAAAACCATCATGGAGCGCTCCACCGGCATTGCCGAAAAGCTTATGATCGCTCAAACGCAGGAACAACAGCGCCAAATGAAACAGCAATCCCGCCAGTGGGAACGGTAGAAAAATGCAACTGTGTGAACTTTAAATCCGCACAGTTGCAGTACATAGGTTAATCAAATAAAATAATGAAAGCTCCCGTTCTTATACATTCTTATATATTCTTATACTTGCTTATACATCCTAATTATAAGAAAGGAAAAGCATTATGATTATAAAATATAACATTGGAAACTTCACCGATATCTCATCCATGGAGGATTTTTATCGGAAACTTGGCATCTGGAATGAGGTGGGTAAAACCATTTTTGATGTTTCACAACTCCACATGGAGAAAGAAAATTGCCAGATATTGCAAGAGTATATCTATAATACGATTCGTCTGAAATCACGTTTTAAAGGGTTAGCTGATAGAATACCCCGGAGTGTGGCATCCATGGATTGGCTGAATTTCTCGCCTGTATCAAATCCGGATATGCCGAAAGATGAGATATGGATTGATGAATTATCACCTATTGAAATCGCTGAGAAGAAAAGAAGATTGGAGGATTAAGAAATAGATTCCTAAAATCAATTATTATTGATTATTCGTTACGAATAGTATATAATAATCAATGAGGTGATTTACATGGAAAAAAGAATCGCAAAAATTATTGTCGGTGCTGCCGGAGGAACGGCAGGAAACGGCTCAAAGACATATAAAATTTCTATTCCCTCCGCTTGGATAAAAGAAATTGGCATTGATGAAAAGCAACGGGAAGTCGAACTCACATTTGACGGAGAAAACATTATACTTTCACGCTTAACGACAATGACTGAATTTGCTGAGCAAAAGCTGGCACTTGGGCATGATGTCCGGGCAATTCGTTATTATGATGAGCAGAAATTATGCACATTAATCAATGTGGATTTTACAGATAAAACTTTAAAAGCCGAAAATTATACAGATCATCTGATTAAGACCGCATTTGGTAAAAATGCTTTGCCCACTTGGTCAGACCTTGAAGCCTTTCTCGAGGAGCGCTGCATTCCTCGAAGTCGTGCAGGCTTGCGTGAATATCTCGAAGCAATCGGCGTAGAAGAATATGATCCGGTTGAAATTATTAAAAAGACACAAGGCCGCATGGCTGAAGATCAGCAGTGGCTTGAAATGGAGGTGTTGGGATGACAGTACATTTGGTTACCAATGAAAAGGTTGCAGAAACTTCCTCAAAGGGAAATCAGGAGAAATGGTATGACAACGCAGTTGATAAGTGGTACAAGCTGGATCAGTTCGGTTATGAAGCGCTGAGTGAAGCGGTTATCTCTGCGCTTTTGGAGCGAAGCAATATTGAAAAGGAAACGCCGTTTCAATTTGCTCGGTATCACATGGAAAAACTGAATGTTCACGGTCGTGACCGGACCGGCTGCTCAAGTAAAAACTTTTTAAAGCAGGGTCAATCAATTGTAACCATCAGCCATTTGTTCGGGAAGCAGTTAAACGGTACGCTAAAGCAAAAGCTTGAAGGAATGACAAGCGATAAGAAAAGAATTGCCTATCTTGCCGATCAGGCAGCGGAGCTTACAGGACTTCATAAATTTCCACAGTATTTAACGTTGCTTTTTGAAGTGGATGCCCTGTTTCTCAACGATGATAGGCATTTAAATAATATTGCTGTTTTAGAGCAAAAAGGGAAATATGACTATTGCCCAATTTTTGATAATGGTGCGGGTCTCTTGTCCAACATGCAGATGTCACCAATGGATATTGCACCGAAGGGACTAATGTCCGCACTTCACGCGCGACCGTTTTATACGACTTTTACCCGTCAAATGAACACGGCACGCAGCCTTTACGGAAAGCAACTGATTATACCAGCTTTGACGAAAGACGAAATCTTTGAAGAGTTACAGCCTATGCTGGAATATTATGCGCAGCGTGACCGTGGAATCATCACTGACCGTGTTACACAATGTATTTTGACACGACAGAAGTTGTTATAACAAGGAGACAAAAGAATGATTTACATTACCGGCGATACACACGGTGACTTTCGCCGTATTTCCTCCTTTTGTGATAAATTCGGGACAAAACGCGAAGATATTATGATTATTCTCGGCGATGCCGGGATTAATTATTTTGATGATGAACGGGCAGACAAGCTAAAAGAAAGGCTTTCTAATCTTCCTATCACATTGTTTTGTCTGCATGGAAATCATGAAAACCGACCGCAGAATATCAACACTTACCACGAACAGCAATGGAATGGCGGAACTGTATTTGTGGAGGATAAATACCCGAATCTACTCTTTGCCAAGGATGGTGAGATTTTCAATATAGGCGGTCAAAAATGTATTGTCATCGGCGGTGCTTACAGCGTAGACAAATTTTACCGTCTTCAAAACGGCTATGGCTGGTGGCCGGATGAACAACCGTCAGAAGAAATTAAAGCGGCAACCATAAAAAATCTGGCCGCCGTCAATAATATGGTTGATGTGGTACTATCTCATACCTGCCCGTTTAAGTACATCCCCCGTGAAGTGTTTCTCGCCGGAATTGATCAATCCACCGTAGATAACTCAACAGAAAAATGGCTGGATACAATTGAAGATACGCTCGAATATAAGAAGTGGTATTGCGGGCATTATCATACAAGTAAAAAAATCGACCGTATGTGTCTAAATATTGTTTTACTGTTTGTTTGGCTTCTACGGCACTCGGCGGCTCGTATCCGGTGTATGACAGCTTTTTTCTCATTTCAGCTTCATGCTCATTCGCATCTGCCTTTGTAAGAAAACCGCGCTTTCCATATGTCTGATAGTTTCCATCGGCATCTTTAAATTTAAGGTTTACGTCGTATACATTACCTGCTTTGCCTGTTTTTGTTCCATCATGATTTTTCTTGTTCTGCACTTTTCTTGAAGTAACAGCCATACCAACACCTCCTATATTTTTGAGACTGGTTGAACGCAGTTACGGGTATACCAATCCCAGATTGCCCGTTCCGTTAATAACCGGCGATTTCCATTTTGAATATATTCAATTTCGCCATTGTCTACTAATTCTCTGAGTTTATTTGCACCAATACCGCTAAGTTTACTCATTTGTTCAACTGTTTTAAACATTGGCACAATTTCGGTATTATCTTTTATAACCTTTTTTACTGACATTCAACTCACCTCTTTGTTTCAGCATTGATTTCATCGTGTAAAAATATAAAATATATCAATAC
>MKRK01000200.1:41988-46484 GCA_001896915.1 Clostridiales bacterium 43-6 | reverse complement strand
CGGCTCACGGCTGAAAAGCCGCTTCAACGCTCGGACTGTGGCTGGACAGGAGTATCATTATCCTAATTGCCGGTCATGGCCATACCAGGAACCGCCTGGTATCTATAGCCAATTGTTTTTCGCTCGTCAGGGTACATGGATTAGCAGGCAAATTTAATGTAGCTCTGTTTCCTGTTCCGAGTGACATCGTGGCGCAATTGCTAATGTTGCTCACGGCAATCAGAATGTGCTTGATGAATGAATATTCAATTTTCAAAGAACAAACCCATATAAAAAGGATATAGGTGAAAGGAATTTTTATCCCTTCACCTATATCCACACTGAACAATCAAATTGTAACCCTATAAGTCAAAATATTTTTTAATTTTTTTCAATGCTTGATTTACTGATTTAATCACCGCAGGGTGTTTACATCCCTCCATTTCTGCAATTTGTTCAAAGGTCAAATGATTTTTATAGTAAAGAATAACCCGTCGCTTTTGAATTTCCGGCAATCTTGAAAGTGCTTCATTAAGTGTTTTCATACTTTCCATTATGATTGCTTCATCTTCAATGCTCATAGGTGGATTAAATGCTCGATGTAAAAGTTGCTCATCTGATAAATCAAATTTTTCAATATGCCTCTCATCTGATCTTTTCAGATTGCGAATGTCTTTTATTATTTTATGTATTTCTATAAACATTGAATGGGATAACTCCAGTTCTTGAAATGTGTCCTGACCATCAATAAAAGATACAAAGTATTGGTTACTGTTATTTGTTTTTTTTATGCGAATTTTATAAGGACTTTTATCATTGAACATGCTATTTTTCTCCATTATTTTTGAATTTTGAAAAATTTAAATTCAAAAAAATGGAGGTCCACGACATCTGGTCAGCATGTTATGCTTGTCCAAATTAAAATAAAAAAAAGAGCCAAACTCCCTCAACACAATAATTAGTGAGGATAATTTGGCTCCACGGTTGGTATAGACAGGTTCAGGATCGTCATCACTTTTTGACAACAGTTCTTTAAGCTGTTTTCGCTTTGTTTGCCTGTTAGTGCATATACCGCTGTTTGAGAGCAGCTTGACCGTTTTAGATTGTGCATTGCTTCCGCCCAGATTGTGCACTGTAACCGCGCAGATTGAATATTGACTGTAAAAGTATCCGATGTTATCATAAAATTGCTTTTACTCATACACAGGATAAGGCCATGCTGAGGAGCAACCCGAGCGGTATATGAGGTTTGGCAAGGAGAGTGATACCGGCGGTGTCGCTCTTTTCTTCTTTTGTAGCAAATTTACCACTCTCCTTGGAAAACAAATGCGTTAAACCTCAGAGTTCGGGACAGAGTCCTGATAAGCCGAAGGCTTTAAATATCTGAGATACCTCTGCGTTTTCTCATAGAATCCTTACCGCCAATAACAATGGTATAGGAATCATGAACTATTCTGTCGCAAATGGCATCAGCAAGGGTAGGCTCGCCAATTTTATGGTACCAGCCACCAACTTCAAACTGAGAGCAAAAGATGGTTGCTGCTTTTTTGTATCTGGCTTCTACAATTTCAAGTAAATCACGGGCATCATTTTCACTAAGAGGAAACAGTAGCCACTCATCTAAAATTAACAGCTTTACCTGCTTGTACCGCCCAATTACCTTTCGGTATGTACCGCTTCCTCTGGCAATAGCAAGTTCAGAAAGTAAATCGGGTATTCTGATATATTTTACAGTATAAAAATTACGGCTTGCCGTCATTCCGAACGCATTTGACAAATATGTCTTGCCGCTGCCTGTTGCACCTAAAATTATAATATTGTGGTTTTCATCAATGTAGTTGCAAGTAGACAGCCGTGCAATTTGTGCCTTGTCAAGACCTCTGTCAGCGTGATATTCAATATTCTCAATACAGGCATCTTTAAAGGCATAATCAGCATTCTTAATGAGCTTTTTAAGACGATTGTTTTTGCGTGTAGTCCATTCCGTATCGACAAGAAGACCAAAGCGTTCCTCAAATGACAGTTCATTAAAATTATTGTTATCCATTTGCTCCCGAAATGCTTGTGCCATTACGCTGAGCTTCATTTCATGCAGCTTGGTTACAGTAGTATCATTCAGCATTTGTCATCCCTCCTCGCATAGTAACCGGCTCCGCGGGTAAATCCGTATTCTGCTGTATTGGAGGGAATAGATATATTTGTTTCAGTAATCTTATCCTGACCTGATTTTAAAATAGCCTGAATACTTTTAAAACTGGGTCTTGGAGTATATGACAACGCCTTGGCACAAGCCGCTTCAAGCCTTTCTACTGAGTATTTGTCAGCAAGCTTTAAAAGTGCCATACAAGCTTTGTAGCCTTGCTGCTCTACCTTGTTGCTGCTAAGAAATAGCTCAACCACAGCGGCTGTATTCTCACCAATTTTAGCCGCCCAATTTCTGAACCGTTTCACCATTCCACTGCACATACTTTTTATGGTCAGGCGGCATATGTGATTCAAGAGTGCTGTATTGACCACTTCTGCCGTAAAGTCTTGGATGAGAACAGATTCTATTGCCGTCAAAAAACACTTCAATAACATTCTTTGTAACCCTTACATCAACCTTTTGCTTGATGTATTCAAATGGAACAGAATAATTTTGATTATCCACGCTTATATGGTAATTGTACTGCACTGTGGCTATTTTCCATGCTGCAAGCTCAAACGCTCTTGGTGGAAGCGGCAGTAGGAACGGCTTTTCATCTGCAAAGAGAATAGCTCTGCTGCCGTCTTTCTTCTGAAACGACTTATTATTGAAAATTTGTAGTTTTTCTCGTATGGCAAGATTCAACTCCCGCAAGGATAAAAACTGCTGATTGCGTATTGCAGCAGGTATCCAGGTTGAAATGATGCCGACAGTACCTTCTACCGTGGACTTGTCCTTCGGAGCCCTTACCCTTGCAGGAATAACCGCCGTTCCATAATGTTCAGCCATTTCCTGATAGGTTTTATTGATAATGGTTTCGCTCCTAGAAACCTTTTCAACTCCGGTTTTAAGGTTGTCAGGTACAAGAATCCTTGTAACACCGCCAAAAAAATTGTAGGTATTAACATGCGCTGTTATGAAGCTTTCCTGGTTTTGTGACAAAAATGCTTCTACATATGCATATCCGCTGTACGGCAACGCCGCAACAAAGACATAGGCATTAATTATTTCACCTGTATCGGTATCGATAATTTCTGCGGTTTGCCCTGCCCAGTCTACCTCCATAATCTCGCCGGGTTTGCGATGAATATGCATGGTGGCTTTTGTTTTATTGACATAATCGCTGTAATACTTGTTGAATTGTGTGGACTTGTATGGTATTTCTCCTGCATCCCGGCATTTGTCACAGTATTCCAGCCACAGCAGTGTCAGAGTAACACCGCTTTTTGCCATCTCACGATGAACATACTCATAATCCGGCATTTTGTATGCTGTTTTACCCGCTTCGGCATCAAACAGCAGCTTTGATAGCTCCTTTTCCGACATGTCAGATGCATTTCGCCAGCTTATGCTGCTTTCCTTCGCCTTTTGCAACACGTTAACCACTGTGGTTCTTGAACATTCGCAGCTTGATGCTATCTGCGTGTTGTTAATTCCGAGACTGTTTAGTCGCAGAATTTCTTTGTATTTGGTCATAAAGACCCTCCTTGAATTTATTTGCACCATCTTTCGGTGCATAAATCCATTATACAGGAAGGTCATTTCTTAAAAATTCACTATAAATCTTATACGTTTTGGGTGTTCAGTTTCAGCGGAAAGGGTGTACAACTTGAAACGGTTTAACTGTTCAGTTTGTGACGGAATATTCATCTCAGATATAAGTTCTGGAATGGTATGATATTGCCTAAGTTTGCCGTGAAGACAAGGATGAGAAAAAAACCTCAAATTGTTTTATAACACCATTACCGCACAAACTCTACGCTTACTGCACTGAACTTTGCCGCCACCGCACTCACTTTCCGCACTAATTGCACAATTTCATCCGCTGTATTCAAATAAAAGAGAATGACAGTAAAAAAGGAATTGTGACGACACTTTCGAGTATAAAACGAAATCCAGACGTTTATCAAGTTAATATCTGGTATTCGGTTATAAATCCACATCGGTATATACAGAGACCGCGGGCTGGTACATATCTTATAGTGACAATAGCCAATATTCATTAAATATAAAAACGCCGAAGTTATTATTCGACGAAAAAGAAACTTTACAGTGACAATGCTTACTGAGGCAATAAAAACATAAAATGTATCTCTGTTTCTATTGACTTTAGCAATATCTCCTTCTGTATAATTGTATACAATTATACAGAAGGAGATATTATGATCGAATTATCAAACAAAACCAATCTTCTTGAGCAGAAAAATTATAAATATGACCTTCAGGATGTTACCGAACCGAATCTTTACCGTGATATTTATGATTATAGTAGCGTGCCGAAGGTAGCGTTTAATTATCGCCGCGTACCTATGAATATGCCCGAGGAAATAAG